>NZ_JAOCDF010000020.1:0-57062 GCF_029840775.1 Empedobacter sp. GD03865 | reverse complement strand
AAGTATTAATAATTCGTGCAATTTTCAACACTTTTAAGGATAAAAATTAACATTTTTAAAACTTTCAAACCAAAACTCTTTATCATTTAAGATATTTTATATTGTAAAAAGCTTATTAAACAGAAAATTTTTCTATATATATCATTCCATATTTATATATTTAGCAAAAAACAATCGATTTCATTATTAATATCTAAATATTATTTTGTTATATCCATATTCAATAGAAAATCTTTAAATTTGGGACCAAACAAAGTAACTTTTTAAGATGGAAACCGATACGATTTTGATCACCGGCGCTTTAGGACAAATTGGTTCTGAATTGGCTGAGAAATTAAAAACCATTCATGGAAAAAATAATGTAATTATTTCTGATATACGTGATCCTAAAGATGTTGATTACGACGGGATTTACGAAGTAATTGATGTAATGGATGCTGATCGAATAAAAGAAGTCATTGCAAAACACAATATTAAAACTGTTTATCATTTAGCGGCTCTACTTTCTGGTACAGCTGAAAAAAATCCAATGTTTGGTTGGAAATTAAACATGGACACTTTACTTACTTTCCTTGAATTAGCGAAAGATAAAGTAATCGATAAAATCTTTTGGCCTTCTTCTATTGGCGTTTTTGGTCCAGATACACCAAAAGACAATACACCACAAAATACAATTCAAACTCCTTCTACAGTTTATGGCATTTCCAAATTGTCAGGAGAATATTGGTGCAAATGGTACCAACAAAATCATAATGTAGACGTTCGTTCTGTTCGCTTTCCTGGTCTTATTTCTTGGAAAACTCCTGCTGGAGGTGGAACTACAGATTATGCAGTTGATATTTATTACAAAGCAATTGAAGATGGAAAATATACTTCTTTCTTGAAAGAAGGAACTTATTTACCAATGTTGTATATGGATGATGCAATAAATGCCATTATTGAATTAATGTCTGCTGATCCAAAACAATTAGGTGAATTTAAATCTTATAATTTAGGAGGTTTAAGCTTCGCACCAGAACATTTAGCAGCAGAAATCAAAAAACATATTCCAAATTTCACAATCGATTATGCGCCAGATTTCCGTCAAGCTATTGCAGATTCTTGGCCGTCTTCTATCGATGATTCTGTTGCAAAAGCAGATTGGGGATTTGAACCAAAATTTGATATCGATAAAATGACAACTACAATGTTAGACAATTTGAAAATAAAATTAGGTAAAGCTTAATTTTTTCTTACAATACAATATTTTAGGAATGCTCTTTGATAATTTTTGGTTAAAAAACCACAAAATATGTCAGGAGCATTTTCTAATTTAAAAAATATCGTCCATCTACTAAAATCTGTTAATTTAGAGCAATTAAATAAAATTTCTCAAAAAGTAGATTTACCACTTTTAATGGAAAACTTTTCGAAACTTGATGATAAACAACTTCAAGGAATGATGAAAATGTTAAATCCAAATAAAAAAAACAAAGAACTTCCTCCAATTGATGGTGATTTCTACGATGTTTTTCACACTTTAACTCCAGAACAACGCGAATTACAATTAAAAGTAAGAGCTTTTATGGAAAAAGAAGTTAAACCAATTGTTAATGATTATTGGCTTCGTGATCAATTTCCTTTCGAATTAATTCCAAAATTTAAAGAACTTAACATTTGCGGCGTCACTTACGACGGTTATGGTTGTCCAAATTTACCTTTTATTATGGAAGGCGTTTTGGCTATGGAAATGGCTCGTGTAGATGCTTCGATTGCAACTTTTTTTGGCGTACAATCTGGTTTGTCTATGGGATCAATTTATATGTGTGGATCGGAAGAACAAAAAGCAAAATGGTTACCACAAATGCAAAAATTTGATAAAATTGGAGCTTTTGGATTAACTGAACCTGAAGTTGGTTCTGGTGCGGCAGGAGGTTTAACAACAACGTGTAAAAAAACAGAAGAAGGTTGGATTTTAAACGGTCAAAAGAAATGGATTGGTAATGCGACTTTTGCAGATTTAGTGATTATTTGGGCAAGAGATTTGGATGATGGAGAAGTAAAAGGATTCATTGTTGAGAAAGATAATCCTGGTTTTTCTGTAGAAAAAATCAAAGGAAAAATGGCTTTACGAATTGTTCAGAATGGCTTGATTACTCTGAAAGATTGTTTAATTACAGAAGAAAATCGTTTACAAAATGCTAATTCATTTAAAGATACAGCAAAAGTATTGCGAATGACAAGAGCTGGAGTTGCTTGGATGGCAACTGGCTGCGCGCGCGGAGCATATGAAAGCGCTTTAGATTACACTCGAAATCGAAAACAATTTGGGAAACCAATTGCTTCTTTTCAAATGATACAAGGACATTTAGTAGAAATGTTATCTAATTTAACAGCAATGCAAACTTTAGTTTTTCGCTTATCTGAAATGCAAGACGAGGGAATTTTACTAGACGAACACGCATCTTTAGCTAAAGTTTTTTGTACAATGAGAACACGCGATGTCGTTTCACGAGCACGAGAAGTAATGGGCGGAAATGGAATATTATTAGAGCATGACGTCGCTCGTTTTGTTGCCGACTCCGAAGCCATTTACAGCTACGAAGGCACAAAAGAAATCAATTCGCTTATTGTAGGTCGATCTATCACAGGATTTAGCGCGTTTGTATAAATAAAATTTAAAAATCCCAATAAATTAATTTATTGGGATTTTTTATCTACTTTTTGTTCTCCAAAAAAGTTTCAAAAGCTTTTTCGAATTCTTCTAATGTGATTAAATGTGTCATTTCAGCATCAAAAATCTGTTCGATATTTCCGTTTTGTTTTTGAAGATTTTCTACAAATTCAATCTGAAATTTTGGTTCGATCACATCATCTTTTAATCCTGTAAAAATTAAATTTGATTTTGTTGGAACTCCTTTTAATAATTGTTCTGGCAAAAAAGGTTTTAAACGTTCTACCGCTATTACAGCAGGATTAAACATCAAAACTGGAACATTTAACAATAATCCCAAATAATAACTTATCATTCCGCCTAAACTTGTCCCTGCAATAAATTCGATTGGTTCCTTTGTAAAATGTTCAATCAAATCTTGAATCAAAGTTGGAGCATTATCGTAATCAATTGATGGTGCATAACATTCTCCCAAAGAATCTAAATATTCTCTCTTTTCATCTGTTACAAAACCTTGGTAGCCGTGTAAGTATGCAAATTTCATTTGTTTAAAATTTTAATAATTTGATACTGAAAACTTTCAGTAGTTAATGTAAAAATACTAAAAAACCCTTTCAGAAAATTTCAGAAAGGGTTAAAGTTATATAAAAAAATCTTTTTAGTTTACTGATTCAGTTTCCTCTACAGATTCTTCTTTTTGAGTATTTGGTAATTCTCCTTTGAACAAGAACGAAATAATTTCTTTGTTCACTGTGTCTAACATTCTTTGGAAGATATGGAAAGACTCTTGTTTGTAAACAACCAATGGATCTTTTTGTTCGTAAACCGCATTTTGAGACGTTTTACGTAAGTCATCAACATCACGTAAATGCTCTTTCCAGTTATCATCAATCAAACTTAATACAACTGATTTTTCGAAATCTTTTATTAAAGTTTTACCTTGAGATTCGTATGCTTCTTTCAAATCACAAACAACTGTCATTTGACGAATTCCGTCTGTAAATGGTACTTGAATACGAGAGAACATATGTCCTTGATTCTCGAAAACATTCGAAATTACTGGGAAAGCTGTTTCTGCAACATATTTCATACGTGCTTTGTAATCTTCAATTGCTGCGTCGTACGTAATATTTGTTAAATCTTTGATTGATTTAGATCTAAATTCATCTTCAGTAACAGGAGTTCCCATTGTAAAGAATTTAATTAAATCTAATTCATATTGATCAAAATCTTCGAAATCTTTGTTAGATTTTACAACAGAAGCCGCAACATCATAAATCATATTTGCAATATCAACTTCCAAACGATCTCCGAACAATGCATTGTGACGACGTTTGTAAATTACTTCACGTTGTTTATTCATTACATCATCATACTCTAACAAACGTTTACGAATACCGAAGTTATTTTCTTCTACTTTTTTCTGTGCACGCTCGATAGATTTTGTAATCATAGAATGTTCAATCACTTCACCATCTTTGTGTCCCATACGGTCCATTAATTTTGCAATTCTTTCTGAACCGAATAAACGCATTAATGAATCTTCTAATGAAACGAAGAATTGAGATGATCCTGGATCTCCTTGACGACCAGCACGACCACGTAACTGACGGTCTACACGACGAGAATCGTGACGTTCAGTACCAATAATTGCTAAACCTCCAGATTCTTTTACTTCTTTCGTTAATTTAATATCGGTACCACGACCAGCCATATTCGTTGCAATTGTTACAGCTCCTGGTTTACCAGCTTCTGTTACAATATCAGCCTCGCTTTTGTGTAATTTTGCATTTAAAACATTGTGATTAATTCCACGTAATTTTAATGCTTTTGATAATAACTCAGAAATCTCAACATTAGTTGTTCCAACTAAAACTGGACGTTTGTCATCTTGAGATAAACGAACAATTTCCTCGATTACTGCTTTATATTTTTCACGATTTGTTTTGAAAACAATATCGTTTTTATCGTTACGTAAAATTGGGCGGTTTGTTGGAATAGAAACAACATCTAATTTGTAAATTTCCCAGAACTCACCTGCCTCAGTTTCCGCTGTACCAGTCATACCTCCTAACTTATTGTACATACGGAAATAGTTTTGTAATGTAATTGTCGCAAACGTTTGTGTAGCTGCTTCAATTTTTACATTCTCTTTCGCTTCAATTGCTTGGTGCAATCCATCCGAATAACGACGACCATCCATAATACGACCTGTCGATTCGTCAACGATTTTTACTTCACCTTCAACCACAACATACTCGATATCTTTTTCGAATAATGTATATGCTTTTAACAATTGGCTTAAAGTATGGATACGCTCAGATTTGATTGAGAAATCACGGAAAAATTCTTCTTTCATTTGAAGAATTTCTTCTTTAGTTTTTCCTGAATTTTCAATTGCTCCAATATTTGTCGAAACATCTGGTAAAATGAAGAAATTCTCATCTTCCATTCCTTTAGACAAATACTCGATTCCTTTATCTGTTAAATCTGATTGATTTTGTTTTTCATCAATAACAAAGTATAAATGCTCGTCAACTTTTGGCATTTCACGGTTATTATCCTGAATAAAATGCGCTTCTGTTTTTTGTAATTGAGCACGAATACCATCTTGAGATAAGAATTTGATTAATGGTTTGTATTTTGGTAAACCACGGTAAACTTGGTATAATTTGAAACCACCTTCTTTTAAATCTCCTTGTTTGAATAATGTTTTTGCTTCGTTTAATGTTTTTCCTAACATCTCACGTTGCATTTGATATAAACGATCAATTTTTGGTCTTAATACATCAAATTCGTGACGATCTCCTTGTGGAACTGGACCAGAAATAATCAATGGTGTACGAGCATCATCAATTAAAACTGAATCGACCTCATCGACAATCGCAAAATTTAATTCACGTTGTACCAAAGCATCTGGTGTATTTGCCATATTGTCACGTAAATAGTCGAAACCAAATTCGTTATTTGTTCCATAAACAATATCAGATGCATACGCATCGCGACGACCTGGAGAGTTTGGTTGGTGATTATCGATACAATCTACTGATAAACCATGAAAAGAGAAAATTGGACGCATCCACGCCATATCACGTTTTGCCAAGTAATCATTCACCGTTACTAAGTGAACTCCACGACCAGTTAGTGCATTTAAGTAAATAGGTAAAGTTGCAACCAACGTTTTACCTTCCCCTGTTTGCATCTCCGCAATACGACCTAAGTGTAAAGCGGTACCTCCAATAAACTGAACATCGTAATGAGACATATCCCATGTTACTTGACGACCTGCTGCATCCCAAGAGTTTTTCCAGATTGCAGTATTATCATCTTTAAGAGAAACGAAATCGTGTCCACGATTTACCAAAACTTTATCAAACTCAGAAGCTGTAACTTCTAACGTTTCGTTTTCAGTAAAACGTTTCCCTGTTTCGCGCATTACAGCAAAAGCTTCTGGTAAGATTTCTAATAAAATCTTCTCTTCTACTTCGTATGCTTCTTTATTGATTTTATCAATTTTAGCGTATAAATCTTCTTTTACACCAAAATCTTCTGTTTCCTCAACTTGTTTTTTTAACTCTTCAATTTGAGTTTTGAAATCTTTAGTCGCATCAGCTAATTTAGCTTTAAACTCTAAAGTTTGCCCTCTTAATTCATCAATTGATAATGAACTAAGCTTTTGACCAGCTTCATTCGCTAAGTCAACATATTTTCGTAATTCTTTTACATCTTTGGCATTCTTATCACCTAAGAAACCTTGTAAAATTTTGTTTAAAATATTCATATTTTTCTGCGTTCTTCGTCAAAATTAGCCACAATATATTTGAGACTAATTAAGATGCAAATATACGTTAACTATGTTAGTTATAGATTATAGAATCGAAAAAAGCCCCAATTTGGGCTTTTTTATTTTTAATATTCGTCCTCGTTCCAAAGGAAATCGTCGTCCGTTGGATAGTCAGCCCAAATTTCTTCAATGCTTTCGTAAGAATCTCCTTCATCCTCAATAGATTGTAAGTTTTCTACAACTTCCAAAGGTGCACCAGTACGAATTGCGTAATCAATTAATTCATCTTTTGTTGCTGGCCAAGGTGCATCACTTAAATAAGATGCTAATTCTAAAGTCCAATACATAGCTTATATTTTTTATTATTAGTAGAGACAATTAAACTCTAATTTATTTTCTAAAATTTGATTTTTTGCAAATCAAATAATCTGCCAAAGTCAAACTGTCAGTATTTATGTTAAAATTAAATTTTTTCGTTCTCTATATTTATTTAATTTTATGCCTAAATATAACGAAAATGGACACGAATATAACAAAATTATTTGCAATAAAATATCCAATTATTCAAGGTGGTATGATTTGGAATAGTGGTTGGCGATTAGCGTCAGCTGTAAGTAATGCTGGAGGACTAGGTTTAATAGGTGCTGGAAGCATGTATCCTGATGTTTTACGCGAGCATATAAAGAAGTGTAAAGCTGCTACAAATCATTCTTTTGGCGTTAATGTTCCAATGCTTTATCCGAATATTGAAGAAATTATGCAAATTATTGTGGAGGAAGGTGTAAAAGTTGTTTTTACTTCTGCCGGAAATCCAAAAACGTGGACAGAAACTTTAAAAAAAGAAGGAATAACTGTTGCACATGTTGTCAGTAGTGCCAAATTTGCATTAAAATCTCAAGATGCAGGAGTGGATGCTGTCGTGGCAGAAGGTTTTGAAGCTGGCGGACATAATGGCAGAGAAGAAACCACTACACTTTGTCTTATTCCGAATGTGAAACGTCAAATCGATATTCCATTAATTGCTGCTGGAGGAATTGGAACAGGTTCTCAAATTTTAGCAGCATTTGCATTAGGTGCAGATGGAGTACAAATTGGTTCTCGTTTTGCTGCAACTCAGGAATCTTCTGCTAATCAAGCTTTCAAAGATGTGATTGTAAATGCGCAAGAAGGTGACACGCAACTTACATTGAAAGAATTGGCTCCTGTTCGATTAATTAAAAACGAATTTTATACTCAAGTTCAAGAAAAATATCAACAAGGTACAACCGCAGAAGAATTGAAAGAGCTTTTGGGTAGAGGACGTTCTAAAAAAGGAATGTTTGAAGGTGATTTGGTGAATGGAGAATTAGAAATTGGTCAAGTTTCGTCATTAATAGATTCTATTCCGACAGTTGCAGAAGTTTTTGACGACTTATTAGTAGATTATCAAGTTGCAAAAGACAAATTAATTCGATTATAATCATCACAATTTCATATTTTTACAAGGATGCTTTTGCATCCTTTTTTAATTAGCATAAATGATGAAACAACTTTTAAATATTTTATTATTCTCTTTTTCGATTCTTAGTTTTAGTCAACAATCTAATCAAGAAAAGTCAGAAAATGGAGCGACCATAAAATGGCAGAAATATGAAATTAACAATAATAAATGGGGCGAACACAAAATAAAAAAAGGTGTTTATTCGCAAACAATTTTCGCAACTGACACAGCAGCTGGTTGGAAATGGCAAACGCCTGGCAAGAAATATGGCGTGGTGGGTTATCCTGAAATTTGGTTTGGAGAAAGTGCTTGGTTTAATTTAACTGACATCAAAACTGATAATTATTTCAAGAATATAAATGAGGTAAAAACATTTGAAGTTGACTATAAAACGAAGTTAGAGGTTAATGACAAAAAATATAATTTAGCTTTTGATTTTTGGTTACACAATTCGCCAAAAGTCGCTCTACAAACCATCGGAATTGAAGTAATGATTTGGGAAGATTACAATAAATTCAAGCCATTTGGCAAAAAAGTAGGAAATGTAATAACCACATTTGGACAATATGATATTTACAGAGGTCATATTATTAAAAAAGATTTGAATACAAGCTGGGATTATATTGCTTTTGTGCGAAAAGAAAAACGAACTTCGGGAAAAGTAAATGTGATGGAGTTGATAAATGAGATGAATAAACGAGATTATATTGGACAAAACGTCTATTTATCTTCGTTTGAATTTGGAACTGAAATTTTAAATTCTACGGGAAATATTTTGGTTGAACAATATGAATTAAAAATAGAATAAAAAAAGCTGTCAAAATTTGACAGCTTTTCGTTTTATAATCTTCCTTGTTCTTTTAATTTCCAATAACGCATTAGTCCATTAACAGACATCCAGCATGGATTGGCATATTCATACACCTGAATTTGATCTTCTGTCAAACCTAAATCTTTATAATTTTTTGTGACATAATCGACAAAAACAGGCACAATTTCTTCGTTCGGAATTTGATCATCATACATTGGTTTGATATAATTTGACCAATCATCCAACGATTTTTCTAATTGATCAAAATGATTTTCTAAATCTTCGTGATAACCATAATGCGTCGGATAAATTCCTTTTGCATTAATTTTTCTCAATTTAGCAATCGATTCTTTCCACAATTCAATATTAATATCTGGCGGCGGACAAGGCGGCACAACAGGTCCGTTTTCAATCTTCACTCCTGCTACATCACCTGTAAAAATAACATCATCTAACACATAAGCATTGTGATGAACAGCATGTCCAGGCGTATAAACAGTCTGAAAAACCGCATCACCAAACTCCACACTTTGTCCATCTGCCAAACCAACCAAATATTCTTCGTCAATTGGTTTCATTTCTCCCCACAAACGATCCATATCATCGCCATAAATCATTTTTGCTGATTCCCACAATTTTTCAGGATTTTTCAGATGTGGTAAACCAATCGGATTTAAGAAAATTGTTGCGCCATGTTCTGTAAATTTCCACGCAGCACCAGCGTGATCAAAATGAATATGTGTAATTAAGATATTTTCGATATCGATTACTCGCCAACCTAACGCTTCAATTCCCGCTTTCAAATTTTCAAAAGTTGAATATGGCCCTGGATCAACCAAGATTGGTCCTTGTTCAGTTTCGATTAAATAAGATGCGATTGCTTCGTTTTCATTCTGAAAATTAAGATCGATTGTATGTATTTTTGGCATGTTATAATATTTCTTCTATGGTATAATTGATTCCATTAAATTCTAATTTATCTCCAGCTCGTTTTCCAACTAAAGCATCAAAAATAGGCGCTTGTGTACTAATTCCAACAAACTTTTTATTTTCCCATTCAAAATCTTTGAAAGATAAACCAATTACAAAATTCACTTTATCTGTAAACACAACATTTCCTTCTGTAATTTCGTCAACCAATTCAGGTTTTAACGCTTTAAAATTTTCTAAATCTTCAGTTGCTTGATTGATACGAACTCGTAAACTTCTCGCTGCATCTGTCGACTGACTTTGTTGTGCAAAATCATCTAACTCTAAACTTGATTCTTCGTCTAAATCTGCTCCTTCAGCATAAATTCGTTCAGATTCTTTTAACGCATCAATTTCATTTTGTTTCAATTGAATTAAATGTTGAATAACATCTTTTCTAATATGTTTTTTATTCATTTTTGTAGTTTTATGTTAGTATAAACTTACAAAAAATAAAAAACTCCTAAAAGTATTTTCAGGAGTTTTATCGTTTAATTAAGATATTCGGTAATGTAATCTTCTAATTCAAATTTGGTCATGGCTTGATCATGAAAAACAACTTTTTCTCCTTTATTGTAAATGATTGTCACAGGAATATTTCCTGCCCATTTCGGATCAAATGACGGAATCCATTCATTCATTCGTTTGGTATCATCCAACAAAACAACTTCTGCATTTATCTTATTGTCAACCATAAATTTCTTTACTTTATCGATAATTTTTGGTCGATCCAACGAAACCAACAACATCTTGAAATTTGGATTGTCTTTGTATTTTTCATTAATTTCCATAAACGCAGGAATCTCCTCTACACAAGGTGCGCACCACGTTGCCCAAAAGTTAACCACCACAATTTGATCTTTATAATTTGCTATTTTTTCGTGCAAAGCTTCATATTTTACAGTTTCTACAGATTGTGCATTTACAGTAGAAAAAGCCAAAATTCCCATTAAACCAAGGAAAGAAAATAGTTTCATATTTACTTTTTAAAAATATTTGTTCAAATGTAATAGAACAAGAATCAATCCAAGCTATTTTTCTCGAAATTTTGTTGAATAGAATATTAAACCGATTTTTGTAAAAAAATAATCAATTTGTTTTCAAAAGAAGATGCTTATCGCATAAAAAAGGATTTTTGGATTTCGTATGGAACGTATATGAAATTGCAGATGAATGCCGAAGGAACGCGTATTAATTGGATAAATTACAAAACGGATATAAAAGGTGTTTATTTTAGAACGGATGTCGAACGCAAGTTTGCAGAGGTTTCGATTGAAATTTCGCATCCAGATCCGTCAGTTCAACTGATGATCTATGAACAGTTTGAGGAATATGAAAATGTTTTGGAAAATTATCTTGGCGAAAAATGGATTTGGACAAAAGAAGATTATGACGAAGACGGAAAAATGATTTCGACAATAAAAATACGTTTAGAAAACATTAGTATTTTTAGAGAAACCGATTGGCCGCAAATTATTCCGTTCCTAAAAGATCGAATGATTAATTTGGATGAATTTTGGTGCGATCACAAAGATAGTTTTGAGATTTTTAAAGAATTATAAAGCAAAAGAAGCTCAATATTGAGCTTCTTTTTTATTTCAGTTTAAGCAATTTCGCACGTAAAATTCTCGATTTCTAACAATTCATTCGTTTCTTCCAAAACTTCGTTTCGTTGTTCTTGAGACAAATTTAATGAATCTAAAAACTTATTATTTTGTTTTAAATCTTTCACCAAAATACATTCTTTTGACAAAAGAACTTTTTCTTGCTCTGGCGTCAAAGTCGTTAAACATGTAATTGGATACAAAGCCGCATTATCAACCAAATATTTGATACTATTTGTTTCTGGATAATCCCAAGAAATTAATCCAATTCCATAATAATTTGCAAAATCTATACTATCAGTTGTCAAATAAGCATTTGTTACCAAGAAACCTTTTGTTGGTTTCATATCTCGTCCAAAAAAATGATACGTATGACCTTCTACATCTTTCATTCGTGATAAAAAATACATCGGTGTTGTCACCGAAATTTTGGCATCTTCGTCATTTCTAAATTTACATTCACAGAAAAGTAACTGATCACCTTTAGAAGCCACCACATCTATTTCGTGCGTTACCGCATTTCCTTGTACAATTTCTGAATGCAAAGATTGATATCCTGCCGCTTGCATCACTTTTCCAATCCACTTTTCGAAATAGTATCCTTCTGGTCCCAAATCTCGCAAAGCTCTTTTCAAGCTATAACGCGCCGCATACGAATTTCTATAATTTTTGAGATGGGCAAAAGCAATTTTATACAATTCTCTTGTCGGAATACCCTCGTAAAGATCTTTCGAAACTAATTCGAAAACTTCTTCAACTTCCTCTTTTTTTGCGCCAGATTTCGTTAATGAACGTTTTAAAGCTTTTGGATTATATGGAATTAACTCACCTGAGTTT
The DNA here is from genome assembly GCF_029840775.1 of Empedobacter sp. GD03865. NCBI lineage: Bacteria > Pseudomonadati > Bacteroidota > Flavobacteriia > Flavobacteriales > Weeksellaceae > Empedobacter > Empedobacter sp. GD03865. The sequence continues at coordinate 44,924 of NZ_JAOCDF010000020.1, read as the reverse complement.
TTCTTTACTAACATATTTTAAGGTTGAATTTTATTCTTAACGAATTTAAATAATTCTGATTAAAAATCCTTAAAAGTTTAAATTCTAAATATAAGGTTATCTTTGCAAAGCTTTAAAATCAACATATGAAATTAGAAACATTTTTACAAGAAAGAAGTGGCAACCAATGTGAGTTGACAGGATTTACAGAAGATTTAGCTATTTATGAAGTGAATCCTGATGCAAGTAGTAATCCAGACAGAAATGTCTATATAACTCAAAAATGTATTAATCAGATTGAAAAAAGAGAAGAATTGGATGCATCTTTTTGGGAATCATTCTTACTTTCTTCTATGTGGAGTGAGGTTCCTTCTGTACAAGTGCTTTCTTGGAGAATATTGAATCGCTTTAGAAACGAGTCTTGGGCTGCTGATGCTTTAGACATGATGTATTTAGATGACGAAAATATGGAGTGGGCAAAAGCTTCTGGAGATCATGAAGGAGATGGGAGTGTTGATTTGCACAAAGATAGCAACGGGAATATTTTGGTGAATGGAGATACGGTGACATTGATTAAAGATTTGGATGTAAAAGGTTCTTCTATCAATGCAAAAATTGGAACTGCTGTTCGAAACATTCGTTTAGTTCATGATAATACCGAACAAATTGAAGGAAAAGTTGACGGACAATTAATCGTTATTTTAACGAAATTCGTGAAGAAACAAGCATAAAAAAATCCACTCAGTTGAGTGGATTTTTTGTTTTTATCTAAAATTTACTTTTCTATTTCTTTCAAGTTCTCCATTTTCTTTGTTGCAAGAAAACCTTTGATATCTTCGAAATGTTCTTTGACACGTTTATTTCCAAATTCGAAAACTTTCTCTGCCAATCCATCTAGGAAATCACGATCGTGAGAAACTAAAATTACTGTTCCTTCAAATTCTTTCAACGCATCTTTGATAATATCCTTTGTTTTCATATCCAAGTGATTTGTTGGCTCATCTAAAATCAAGACATTATAAGGTTCTAACAACAATTTTACCATTGCCAAACGTGTTTTTTCTCCTCCAGAAAGCACTTTTACTTTCTTATCGATATCATCACCTTTGAACATGAATGCACCCAAAATATTTTTAATTTGTGTTCTGATATCACCTTCTGCAATGCGATCTACAGTTTTGAAAATAGTTAAATCTTCATCTAATAAAGCAGCTTGATTTTGAGCAAAATATCCGATTTGTGCATTATGACCAATTTCTAATTTTCCTTCAAAATCAATTTCATTCATAATCGCTTTAATCATTGTTGATTTTCCTTCACCATTTTTCCCAACCAACGCCACTTTTTGTCCTCGTTCGATGACCATATTTGCATCCTTAAACACAATATGATCACCATACGATTTATCTAAATTTTCGACTACAACAGGATATTGCCCAGAACGTGCAGCCGCAGGGAATTTCAATTTCAAAGCTGAAGTATCAACCTCATCAACCTCGATAATATCTAACTTTTCTAACATACGAACGCGTGATTGTACTTGTTCTGTTTTAGAGAAAGTTCCGCGAAAACGTTCGATAAATAATTTATTTTCGGCTATGAATTTTTGTTGCTCATCATAAGCTTTTTGCTGATGAATTCTACGATCTTGACGCAACACTAAATAGTCAGAATATTTGGCTTTGTAATCATAAATTCGTCCCATTGTAACTTCAATAGTGCGATTTGTAATATTATCGACAAACGTGCGGTCGTGCGAAATCACCATAACAGCTTTGGCTTGATTTTTCAAGAAATCCTCTAACCATTGAATTGATTCGATATCCAAGTGGTTTGTAGGCTCATCTAATAAAATCAAATCAGGTTTACGCAAAAGAATTTTAGCCAATTCGATTCGCATACGCCAACCTCCCGAAAACTCAGAAGTTGATCGATCCAAATCTTCTTGCGCAAATCCCATTCCTTTCAAAACCTTTTCCACTTCGGCTTCGTAATTCACTTCTTCTATCGAATAAAACTTTTCACTAACTTCTGAAACACGCTCGATTAGCTTCATATAATCATCACTTTCGTAATCAGTTCGTACAGTTAATTGCTCATTTAATTCATCAATTTCATTCTTCATTGATAAATATTCAGCAAAAGCTTTTGACGTTTCTTCGCGAACAGAACAATTATCTTCGGTTAACAAATGTTGCGGCAAATATGCAATTACCGCATCTTTTGGTGCTGAAATATTTCCCAAAGAAGGTTTATTGATTCCTGCAACAATCTTAAGTAAAGTAGATTTTCCTGCACCATTTTTACCCATTAAGGCAATTTTGTCATTTTCGTTTATCACAAAACTAACTCCACTAAACAACGTTGAAGAACCGAATTGAACGGCAATATCATTAACTGTAATCATAAATTTTATCGAATAATTGCGGCAAAGATAATCGAATGAGAAAGATTAATTATTATCAATAGGATTTAGAATCGTATTATTTTTACCACTGAATCGATTAAATTGTATATTTATCTAAACATTAATACTCATTATGAATAAATTTTACATTTTAATTATAAGTTTAATCTCTGCAAGCAATGTTATTGCACAAGAAAAAAAATCGGATTTTGATAAATTTAAGGCAAATGCTGTTAAAAATAGTTGCGAATGTTTTCATAAAATAGAACAAAACCAATTATATAATCGAAAAGAGCTTTATGACAAAATCAAATCTTGTATTGATGAAGAAGTGCTGGCTTTTCAGATGATTGATAAATTAAGTGCTATTCCAATTGAAACAAACGAGAAAAAGAAAAAGGATAAAAAAGAAATCAAAATTAATATTGATACAAACGAAAAAAGTGGAGAATATCTAAAATATTACAGAGCAATCGAGTCAGATTTATTCGATAATTGCGATAATTTTAGAGATATTATCGCTTCAAGTGAAATTGGATTAGAAAATGAAATTCCTTCTGAAAATAGAAAAGCTTTGGATTATTATTCTGAAGGTTTGAAAGCTGTAAAGGAAAGTAATTGGAAATCTGCAGCAGAATTTTTTGCAAATGCGGTTAAAGAAGATCCGAAGTTTTATTATGCGTGGGATAATCTTGGGGTAAATTTGAGAAGATTGGAACGATATGATGAGGCAATAGAAGCTTATCAAAAATCTTTGCAAATCAATCCTTATGGCGCTATGCCATTACAAAATATTGCAGTGGCTTATATACATCAAAAAAATTATACTGCGGCAATAGAAGCCTATGAAAAGTTTGCAGATATTTATCCAAACAATCCTGAAACTTTTTACGGTTTAGGTCATTTGTATATCGTTGATCTTAAAGAATATGAAAAAGGTTTAGATTACATGTGCAAAGCCTATAATAAATACATTGAAAATAATTCGCCATACAGATCGGATGCAGAAACGGTAATTTCGGTTGCATATCAAGCAATGAAAAAGAATAATCAAGAAGAAAAATTTATGGAAATTTTGAAAAAAAATAATATTCACATTGGAGAATAATAAAAAAAGCTCGAGATAATCTCGAGCTTTTATATGTTGGAAAGAATTTATTAAACTGTTAAATCTTCTCCAATTTCTAATAAAATCAATTGAATATGACGCGAAAAGAAAATAGATTTCGCTTCTGCTTTATCAATTTTAATTGGTGGAAAAGTATCATAATGATAACCTAAAACTTTAGTTGCTTGCACATATTCTGCCGCAATAGAAGCACTTTTTGCACCCATCGTAAAGTTATCTCCGATTGGTAAAATTGCTAAATCAAGTTGTCCAATTGTATCTGGAATCAACTTCATTTCGTACGTCAAAGCTGTATCTCCAGCAATGTAAACACGCTTTCCTTCGCTTTCGATAATGTAACCATTCGGATCTCCTCCATACGTTCCGTCAGCAAATGAACTCGAATGAAATGCAATTGTAGATTGAATCGAACCAAAATCAAAACTAAATTTACCACCTGTATTCATTCCGTGTGCTTTTAAACCTCTTTCCGAATAATAAGAAGCAATTTCTGCATTCGAAATAATCAAAGCTCCTGTACGTTTTGCCAATTCTTCCACATCATACACATGATCTTGATGCGCATGCGTAATAACAATATAATCCGCTTTTAAACTTTCGAAATCGATATTCTTTGCTAATTCATTTGGTGTAATAAATGGATCAACAATAATGTGTTTACCGTTTGCTTCAATCGCAAGCGAGGCATGTCCTAAATATTGAATTTTCATTATATATTTTTTTGTGATTAACGAATTAAAGTATCAATAAAATCGAAACCGATTAAACTATATCCTAATAATACAGCGAAAAATAAAGCTAACATTGCTACTTGTTTCAAGAATGGATCGAAATCTTTAGGATCTTTTACTGCAAAAATTTGACGACGAATGGCGTTCGCAAAAAAGATTAAAATTAAAAATACAAAACCAGATAATTTACCTTGTTTAAGTGGTGACATCGTTACATATAATGCGCTTAATGCGAACGGAATCGTCATTAAAGCCATTTGGTAATATTTACTTTTTTGAAAACCTAATTTTGATGCAACAGTAATTTTATTGTTTTTGACATCATTTTTCACATCTCGCATATTGTTCAAATTTAGCACTGCTACACTCCAACATCCCATCGAAGCTGCAGGTAATAAAATTTGCCATTGAAAAACTTTAGAATATAAAAATTCTCCACCAGCAACAGCTAAAATCCCAAAGAATAAGAACACAAAAACATCACCTAAACCAATATATCCGTATGGTTTTTTTCCCATTGTATAAGCCATTGCTGCAAAAATAGACGCAACTCCCAGTCCAAGAAAAATGTAAATATATTTCATATCATTTGGATAAAAAGATACATACAACAATGCTGAAACGCAAGCTAAAGAAATTGCAACCATAATTCCAATAGCTATTTTCATTTGGTTTTGAGTTATCAATCCAGATGCTACAGCACGCTGCTCTCCTACTCTATTTGCGTCCGTTCCTTTTACCGCATCGCCATAATCATTCGCGAAATTTGATAAAATTTGGAAAGCCAAAGTTGTTAAAAGAGATAAGAAAAATATATCATTTCGAAAGATTCCTTCTGATTTTGCAATAAATCCAGCCAATAATAATCCACTCAAAGAAAGTGGTAATGTGCGAAGCCTTGCGGCTAATATCCATTTTTTCATACTGAACAAAGATAATGAAGATTTTACTTTTTTTATCATCGAAAATTGAAGTAATATTGCATAGAATTTATCTATTTCAACTACTAAAATGCCCCGTAAAAAGAAAACACAACAATCTATTTTTAATACATTAAAAAAAATCAAACTTTCGACTTATGTAATTAGTTTGCTGATTTTGTGCGTTGTTTATTTTGCATATCGTTATCGCCATGGTATTCATTACTATTTTTCGGTTGTAGAAAAATCGCTGAAAGGCGAAAAATTGGTTGATGATAAAGTCACAAAATTTGATATCCGAAATATTGAGGTGATGGATAAATATTATCTCAAAACTTTTGGTGTTGATGTTTCGCATTATCAAGGAAAAATTGATTGGACGAAAATGCATACGATTTACAATTTGTATCCGATAAATTTTGCTTTTATCCGTTCTACAATGGGAACTTCGTCTATTGATGAGACTTTTGAGGATAATTGGGAAGGTGCAAAAGAAAATAATATTTTGCGTGGTGCTTATCATTTTTATCGTCCAGATGAAAACTCTACTTTACAAGCACAAAATTTTATTGCAAAAGTAAAATTAGAAAATGGTGATTTGCCTCCAGTTTTGGATATTGAAACCTTACCGAAAACACAATCCATGGATCGTTTAGTCGAAGGAATCAAGAATTGGTGCAAAATTGTTGAAGAGCATTACGATATCAAACCGATTATTTATACATCAGATAAATATTTTGAAGATTATTTACAAGATCATTTTGATGGTTATATTATTTGGATTGCCAATTACAATTTTTGGGTCCAAGAAATGAAAGGGCATTGGGATTTTTGGCAATTTACCGAAAAAGCAACCATAGATGGTGTAAAACGTTATAAAGTTGATGTGAATATCTACAACGGGACCATTGATGATTTGGAAGGTTTGACGCTTTAGTTTTCTGGATAAAACTTCTTATAATCCTCGTGATAAGCGCTATCCCAATTTATTTTAGAAAAATCTTCGGAAGTGTTTTTAAATTTCGCATCGGCTACCAAACGTTCGCGCGTTGAAAGCGGACGATATTGATATCCGAAATCTGTGTTAACTAAATATTCTCTTAATTTTTGAAGTTCTTTAATTTTAATTGAATCTTTATTTACGCCTAAAACAATTGTTACTCTTTTATCAGATTTTACAATATCATTTTCTAAATTCTTTACCAAATCTAATATTGATTTATCATTTAATTTTACCAAATCTTTCTTAGGCACTTTAAATAACTCCGTTATTTTTTTATCATTAGAATCCTGTAACGCTTCAGTTCCACAGATTTTATCGTAAGGAAACTTATTATAATAAAAATATGTAACTGAATCGTTGTAAAAAATAAATTGATAATCAGAAAAAGGGATAAAGATCAACTCAGGTTTTACAGAATCATCTTCAATTTTTTTTTCTAAATCTTTCTCGTACTTTCTATAAGAAAACGAAGAATCTGCATTCATTCCCATTGCCAAAATCTTTTGATTAATCGAATCTTGACGCAATTTATCGCGTTCTTCTTACGATAATTCTCGCTTACAACTCAACAAACCAAATCCTAAAAGTAAAAAGTAAACAATAGATTTCATTGATAATTATTTTCTTAAAGATAACAAAAAAGCGAATCGTTTGATTCGCTTTGTGTTATTTCGTTAAATCTACTTTCCCGTTTTTATATTTGAATTCGCAATTAAAAACATTTTTAAACATCTGCACATTATCTTTATTAGTAATCCTAATACTTTTCTTGATAAAATTATTAAACGATAAATGTCTATAATTAATATCATCAAAAATTCCTAATCGAATAAATGGATTTTGGTAATCATCATAATCAAATTTTGTTACAGTTCTTATCAAATTGTCATCGTCAATAATATCAGTTCTTACAATACTATCCAAATTTGTTACATGTGGATATTTATTATTTCTGTCCCATGTATAAGTTTCATTAGCAACTAATCTATTATCTTTAAATTCTTGAACCGAAGTCAAAACTGTATCACCATCAATTGGTTGATAATCATATTTCGTTACAATGCCATTTTTTTCAGACCAAATTTTTTGAATGATTTTGTGTTTGTAATATAGTTTTAGCTGATAATTTCCTGTTTCTATTAATTGACCATTCTCTATAATTTCATACTCAGAATCATTGATATAATTTACTTTCTGATCCCTTAACGAATATAATAAATACTTAACTTTCTTCTCAATAGGACGATTTTCCTCATCATAAATAATTTGAATACTATCAAATTGATAAAGATTATCAAAATCATCAAAAAAATAACGATTAGAAAAATAACTTGTTGGAAACAAATTTTCATTCGATTCAACTAAATCTTCTTCAAAAGTATCTGTCGAACAAGAAATTAAAAATAAAGTACAAAAAGTAATTAATAAATATTTAAACATTTTCTGAACAGTTTATTGCAAAAATAGACTTTAAAAATTAACAAAAGCCTTATTGTCTATTTTTTTAAGTAAATTATTTTATTCTAAGGTTACTTTTCGAATAGGTTTGATGAAAAAAGCGATAAAAATTACAGTTAAAATTGTCATTGTTCCTCCAAAAATAATTCCTGGAACTAACCCTAAAAATGTTGCAGCAATCCCACTTTCTAAAGCTCCTAATTCGTTAGAAGAACTCACAAATATTGAGTTGACAGATGAAACACGACCTTTCAAATTTTCGGGCGTTTTGATTTGTAAAATACTTTGACGAATTACCATCGAAATTGCATCAAAAGCTCCTCCAAACATCAAAATCACAAAACATAAATACAGATTTTGACTAAATCCAAAAGAAATAATACAAACTCCAAACATTGCGACTGCTCCCAATAATTTTGGTCCAACATTTCCTTTCAATAAACTTGGAATCATCGACAAGAAAAACATCATTATAATCGATCCAATTCCATGTGCTGAACGTAATAATCCAAAAGCTTCAGAACCTTGATTCAATACTTTTTCAACGAAAGCTGGTAACAACGATTCTGCTCCACCAAAGAAAACCGCAAACATATCCAAACTCAAAACAGCTAATATAATTGGCGTTCCCCAAATAAATCTCAAACCTTCTTTGATACGTGTCATTGGCGATTCTGTCGATTCTGATTCTGATATTTCTGCTGGTTTTTTAGAAATTAATAATATCATCACCATCGAAATACACATAATTGTAAAAGCGGTTATCAAAGCGGCTTCAATACCAAATTTTGCTAAAATAACTCCTCCTGCCAAAGGTCCTAAAACTGATCCAATCATAAATGCAGACGAAGAAACTGGAATTGCTTTTGTGTAGTTTTCTTTACGGACAACTAAGGCTAAAAGTGCAAATAAAGCTGGTCCGCTAAAGGATCTTGTCAATCCTAAAATGAAAAATGCAAAATAACAGATTCCCAAATAAACAGGAATTCCGATTGCTTGGCGAACTGACGGAAAGTTAACAATCATCAAGACAAAAGAAGCGGTCATAAAACAACCAATACTTCGTACCAAGATCATCCGTTTATCCAATTTATCGACCAATTGTCCCGCATAAAAAGCAGTTAAAAGAATTGGTAAAAACTCGGCTAAACCAATTAATCCAAGAAAAATTTCTTTCTGAGTGACTTTAAAAATTTCGTACGCAACAGACGTACTCTGAATGAATAAAGCAAAGATTAAGGAAAACCTTAAAAATATGAATGGAATAAATTCTTTATTTTTCCAAACGGACGGAACTTTCTCCTCTGATGTCATTTTGTAATTTGAATTTTAAGTTTTTAAATGTACATTGATTTTATTCAAAACTACCTTGATTTTGGATAATAAATTTGTATAAAATCAAAAAAAATCTTCGTGTATTTCTACCCGAAGATTTTTGAAAGTTTATGATATATTTTATTGTTTAATTTAAGCGAATTCTAATTGTTTTTTCTCCTCTAATTGAAGACGATATTCGTAAATATCCTCAATTGTCAAAACAGTCATTTCATGTTTTTCGGCAAAATCTATAATTTGCGGAACTTTCGCCATTGTACCATCAACATTTGTCAATTCGCACAAAACTGCTTCATTTCCTAAACCTGCTAATTTCACAATATCAATACTTCCTTCTGTATGTCCTCGACGTTCCATAACGCCTTTTGGACGAGCAATTAAAGGAAAAACATGTCCAGGTCGATTAAGGTCAGTCGGTTTTGCAATTGGATTAATTGCTGTTTTTATCGTTTGTATACGATCGGCTGCAGAAACACCAGTTGTTACACCTTCTTTTGCTTCAATAGTTACTGTAAATGCCGTATGAAAACGTGAGTTATTGTTTTCGACCATAGGATTTAGCTCCAATTCATCTGCTTTTTCTTGTGTAAGACACAGACAAACAATACCGCTACATTCACGAATCAATAAAGCCATATCAGGCGCAGTAATTGTGGAAGCAGGAAAAATGATATCACCCTCGTTTTCACGATTTTCATCATCAATTAATAAAATTCCTTTTCCGTTTTGTAGATCTTTTATTGCATTTGCAATTCTTTCATTGGCTGTTGAGCCAAATTGTGTGATTGTTTTCATTTGATTTTTGTTTTATCATGAAACATCACTTCAGGGCGAAACACATTATTAAGTAATAAGCTCAAAGTTGTGCGTCATGAGTTTTTTACTCAGAACTTAACACTTATCACTCATGACTTTCAGTTGTGTTCAATTTTCTTCTCTCATCCAGACTATACTGTCGGTTTTGGAGTTTCACCAAATCAGTCCAATAACAGTTGTTAAAGGAGTCGCGGACTATAACCGCCGGTAAGGAATTTCGCCTTGCCCCGAAGAAAATTTCGTTTGTTAATACTAATTTTTTATTTGAAAAATTACCATAAACTTTCGCGAACAAAGTTACAAAACCAAAATGAGTTATTTATAATGAATAAAGATTATTTTGTTTACTATCAATAAAAACCATATCTTCATTAAAACACTAATAAAATGAAAAACAAAGCATTAAGAATAATTCTGAAAATTGGTTATTACGCTTTATGCGGATATTTAGTTGGATTATTAATTTCTTAGATCTCACCAACTGGAACAAGCCAAAACGCACCATTTACATGTATAGCTGGATCAATGACTTTTTTATTTTTTAAAGATTATATCATTCCTTATTACAGAAGTCAAATTCAACAAAAATAGATTTTACAAATATTTCTCAACAATCGGTTTGATTTGATTTGCGATAAATTGATATCCTTTTTCATTTGGATGAATACCATCTTTTGAAAGAAATTCTTCTTTAGTTGAATTAAAACGTGAGAAAATATCAATAAATTCTATTTGATTTTGAAGTGCTAATTCTTTTAGCTTTTGATTGTATAATTCAATTTTTTGAGTCGTACGAAATTTACGATCTGGAATTTTTATTCCATCTACTTTTTTAGAAATTGGTAAAATACTTATCACATAAATGTTAACTGTAAATTCTTTTGCTTGAGAAATTACTTCAAAAAGATTTGATTCAAAATTAACAAGAGAAACCAATTCTAAATCATTTCTTTCAGCTAAATCATTTGCGCCATAAAAAAAGAAAATTAGATTTTCGTCAGGAGAAAAGCGCGCTTTTGTCTCAACTTCAAATCGTTTTATTAACCCTTCTGTTGTCTCACCTCCTATTCCGAGATTAAAACAATTGACTTCATTTGCATTGTTGTTATAAAATTCTGCATGACAATAACGTTTCAAAATTTCTACATAACCTCCCAAAATTCCGTCATATTCGCCGTAGGTAATACTATCACCAAAAAATAAGCAGTTTGTCATCATCACTAAAACAATACTTTATCCTCTTTTCTCAACTCTTCTAAATAAGCAGCTTTTTCGTCGCGATAAAATAAATTCATTGTTTCGAATGGAATTAATTTCAAATCTTTGTTGACGATATGTACGCAAGATTTTTTAACAGCGCGAACATCAAAATCATGTGCATCCATAAAATTCATAATGATTATTCGGAACAAATTATCGTAATCTAAATCCAATTCGGGCGCGCAAACTTCTGGTAAACAACAAAGCAACTGATTCATTTTTGGTTGTACTTTATCCACAGAAATTCCTGTGCTAAAAATATCCAACAACTGTACTTTCAATTCTTCATCTTGTTCGTAAACAATTGTATTTTTCGATTCGTTATTCAACAAATCCGCAGGATTAATATAACGTGTAAGCGGAATTACCTCATCATTCAATTTCAGCATATAACCCATCGCCAAAGCATCTGGATTACATGGAACTGGAATAATATCATCTGAATTAAAAAGTGGATATTGATCAATAATTTCTTGACGAACTTCTGTCAATGTAATTTTTTCGTGAGCCGAATCATCTCTATTTCTTCCCGCAATTTCGACAGGTTGAAACGTCACGCCACGCACACATTTTTGTTTTAAAGCAAAATCGATGATTTTTCCAATTTCATCCGTATTTTTATCTTTTTGAAGAACAACAACCAAAGTTGTAGAAAGATTTAATTCATTCAATTTTTCTAAAGCTTTCATTCGAACATCTGTCAAATCTTTTCCTCGAAAATCTTCTAAAACTTCTTTTTTAAATGAATCAAATTGTAAATAAACTTCAAATTCTGGTGCATAAGTTGCTAATTTTTCTGCAAAACCTGGATCATTCGCAATTCTAATTCCGTTTGTATTCAACATCAAATGTTTAATTGGTTTTGATTTTGCAATTTCCATAATCTCAAAAAATTGTGGATGAATTGTTGGCTCTCCGCCACTAATTTGAACCACATCGGGTTCGCCTTCATTTTTAACAATGGTATCAAACATCGCTTCTATTTGCTCTAAACTACGATGAGAACCGTAATGTGGCGATGACATGGCGTAACAAGTAGGGCACGTTAAATTGCATCGATCCGTCACCTCAACAATTGATAAACACGAATGTTGCTCGTGATCGACACACAAACCACAATCGTACGGACAACCATATTCTACATCTGTCTCAAAATGCAAAGGCATTTCTGATGCTTTATTGTAATTTCTTATGTTTTTATAATAATCGACATCCGTTGCTATTTTTGTTTTGAAGAAACCATGATCTGGACAACGTTTTGTCATAAAAACATTCTCGTCCTCGATAATAATTTTTGCACCAACACGTTTTAAACATTCTGGACAAAGTGAAATTGTATAATCGTAATACGTGTAATTTCTAACCGGCATAATATAAGTTTTAAGTAGATTTAAGTTTTAATGAAAGGTACGATGTTTACATAGATCCACAAACCATTCCTGAAATAATAAGTGTAACCAATGCACACATTCCAAAAATCATTAAATAGTATTTTGAAGATTTACTTTTTCCAGAAATAGAATTTATGATTAGCGAAATTACTGTTCCAACAGCGCCTCCAATAAGTGCAATTACTGCTAAAATTGCTATAATAACATAAATAAAATCGTTTCCAAATCCTCCTTCTGCAAATATTACTGAATATATCATATTAGTTTCCAATTAAAATTAAGCCACAAATTGAACCCGAAGCAAGTAAAATCCCTATTCCCCAAACCATTAGTTTTAGAGACATTTCTACACTTTCTATCTCATTTTTATTCTTTGTAAATAAGTACAAAATAAAACCTGCTACAGAAAGTACAGAACCAATAAGAAGTAAAATAAAAACAATTGTAAATAAAGATTCCATTAGTTAGATTTAAGTTGTGATAACTTAAAGATATAATAAAAAATAACACCAACACAAGTAATTTGAATAGAACTTAATCCTAAAAAAATGGGATGTATTGGTTTGATAAAATCTAAACAGAAACGAAACACAAAATAAGCCAGCATAAAGATTTGAAACAAATATCCAGAAGGATAAATATATTTTTTCTGAACGATTTTTAAAACTATCCAAAGCAAAATAAGGTAAACAATTTCGTACAAAGCAACCGGATGACGTAACAATCCATCGCCTAAATCCATTCCGAAAATAGATGTTGTTTCTATTCCATATGTTTGTTCATAAATGCCTGTTAAAAAGCAACCAATTCGTCCAATTATCATCGCTAAAATCAAAGGAAAAGTAATCAAATCTCCTGTACTTTCTTTGTATCTAATTATCTTTTTTGTGAGTTCTACACCAATTAAACCAAAGGTTAAACCACCTATGATTGTGTTACTTGTCCAGAAAAAGAGAAAAGGATTTTTTGCATCCAAAAGAGCTTGCGGATTTTCTAATGTTCCAATTATTTTAGATCCCAAAAGTGCACCAATTAAAGCGCCTATAATTATACTAAACGATTGTGTTATCGATAAACTTGATTTGTTTCGTTTTCGTAGAAATGCATAATAACGCATCGCAATAAAAATTCCGACCGATTCGAGAATAGGATGAATTAAGACTGAATGTCCAAAAATTTCAATGGATACAGGAAAATCTATTATCACAAATTAATTAGGTTTTGAGTAAAAGTAATTGATTTTATAGAAATAAAAAAAGCGATGTTAAACATCGCTTTTCGTTTATATTTTGAAAATTTTCTTATCTAAATTTAGAAAAATCTCTTGGACGTTTTTCTAAGAATGCATTACGACCTTCTACAGCCTCTTCTGTACCATATGCAAAACGTGTTGTTTCACCTGCAAAAATTTGTTGTCCAACTAAACCATCATCTACCAAATTGAATGCATATTTCAACATTTTAATTGCTGTTGGCGATTTTGTTAAAATCTCTTGTGCCCAATCAAAAGCAACTTGTTCTAACTCGTCATGCGGAACAACTAAATTCACCATTCCCATATCGTAAGCCTCTTGTGCAGAATAATTAAGACCTAAGAAAAAGATTTCACGAGCACGTTTTTGACCAACTTGTTTTGCCAAATAAGCAGAACCATAACCACCATCAAATGAAGCTACATCCGCATCAGTTTGTTTGAAAATCGCATGTTCTTTAGAAGCCAATGTCATGTCACAAACCACGTGCAAAGAATGTCCTCCTCCTACTGCCCAACCATTTACAACGGCTACAACAACTTTTGTCGAAAAACGAATTAAACGCTGAACTTCTAAAATATTCAAACGACCAACACCATCTTGTCCTTCGTAACCTTTTGCACCACGAACGCGTTGATCACCTCCAGAACAAAAAGCCCAACCCCCGTCTTTTGCAGATGGACCTTCTCCTGTCAATAAAATTACACCAACTTCACGATCTTCTTCTGCTAATTGAAAAGCATCTAATAATTCGAAAACAGTTTTTGGACGAAATGCATTGCGAACTTCAGGACGATTAAACGCTATACGCATTACTCCATCACATTTCTTGAACGTGATATCTTCGTACTCCTTTACCGTTTGCCAATTGATTGTTGCCATTATATATTTTGTTTTTTGATTAAAATTTTCTCAAAAATAAGATTTATTCATTTTTAAAAATAATTTTCAGTTATTAATCTCAAGTTTTTCTGCTCTTTTTCTACGCAATTCTAGCATACACTGATCTATAATCTCTTGATACTCTTCTTTAATTACCTTATTTTTTACGCTAAGAGGTTTTATTCATCATAGTGGTATAAAAAAAGACAATCCGAAAAATACGAATTGCCTTTTAATTTGAAAAATATTTAAAAGAATTGTTATTTAAAATCTGCGTCAGAAACGTTTTTATTAATTTCTGTTGCATCGATAATAATTTTGATCGTTTGTGGACCAGTTTCTGTTATCATTTCAGAAGGCATTAATATTCCATCAAACGTTTTATATCCTTTGTTAATTGTCGTTGCAATCATATCACCTTGTGGAGATTTCATTTTTTGCTCAGATTTCATTAACAAACCAGTTTTTACATCATAAAAATCTGTACGAGAAATATCTGCAGCAACAACTTTGTAATATTCAACTCCGTTTTCAGAAACGATTCCTTCTACTTTAGCCGTTTTATACCCTTCTGACAAAGGCGTAAATAATGAATTTGTCTTAAACAAAGGAGCTGTCATATCTGCTGGTAAATCCATTTTTTGACCTGCTTGAGACATATAACCTTTTTGACCATCAAAAACTTGTTTAATAGTCATTCCCATAATCGTGAATTCAGTTGCAGTTTTATTAGGTGTTGCATTTTTTATGACATAGTCTCCACTCATTCCCATTGTCTCTATTTTTCCTTTTTGAGCAATCGATTTTACAGCTTTCACTTTGTCCGCACCACCAATAGCTTTGAAAAAATTATCTGTAATTTGAGCAACAGTAACGGTTGTAGTTTTTGCACCAGAAGTTGGTTTATCTGTTTTATTTCCGAAAGAATCGTAGTAATTAACTGGGTAACCTAATTTTTCTAAAGCTGGTGCAATTTGCTCTAATTTACCTGTTACGTTGATTTTTGCTTGATCTGGACGGAAATATTTTTTCGAAACACGTAAAACATCATCAATTGTTACTGCATTTATATTTTTGATATAATCTGCATAAAAACTATCTGATAATTGATTTGTTTTTTTCGTTAAAGCTTGGTTAGCAACCGTAGAAGGACTTTCTAAAGTCAAAATAAAGTTTCCTAAGAATTTCGCTTTTACATCATTCAACGTTTGCTGATCAATTTTGTTTAACGTCATCCCTTTGATTTCCTTCATCGTCTCAACGATTGCAGAATCCGTCACTTCGTTACGAACAGTTGCATTTGTATTGAAACGTCCAATGTAACGAGAATCAGAAACTCCCCCACGTGCACCATATGTCCAACCATGCGCTTCACGAAGATTCATATTCAATTTCGAATTGAAATCTCCCCCTAAAATAGACGACGCAATTAACGCTGCATAATAATCTGGATCTTTCTTCGTTAACTGAACTGGATACGAAACCGAAACCACAGATTGCACTGCATTAGGCATATTAATCGCGTTTAATTCCGTTTTTGTAACCTCTTCTACTTTTGGAAATGCTGGAATATTTAATTTTCCTGCTTGCCAAGAATTAAAGTTTTTCTCCGCCAATGCTTTTACATCTTTTGTCGAGATATCTCCAACAACAATCAAATAAGCATTGTTTGGTTTGTAGTAGGTATTGTAGTAATCCTTCACATCTTGCAATGTAATTTTCTCAATTTGGGCTGGTGTATCAAATTCTGAGAAAGGATTATTTTTTCCATAAACTAATATATTCGAAACGCGAGATGCTGCAGCTTCTACAGATTTTTCATTCGACTTTAAACCTTCGATGTAGCGTTTTTTAACATCCGCAAATTCACTTTCAGTAAAGTTTGGATTCATAGCCCCATCTGCCATATAACCAAAAATTTCGTTGAAATATTTAGTCAAAGAACTTGCAGAAGCTCCTTCTTCCCAAAAATTAACGCGAGCTCCTAAAAACTCAATACGTTTATTGAAATCGTCTTTCGATTTTGTTTTTGTTCCTGTTCCCAACATTTCGCTTAACAACGACTCTGCTCCTTTTTTTGCACCTAATGCAAATGGTGGATTATCGATAGTTAATGTCGCAGAAACTCGTGGTAATTTATGATTTTCAACAACTATAACTGTTAAACCATTTTTTAATTTGAATTCGTTCGATTTTCCTAAATTAACCGTTGGTGCTGGACCCGGTTTTGGCATTGGAATCGCCACTTGCGCATTTAAGCTAACTGCCATAAAAGCGATTGCAAGAGATAATATTTTTGTTTTCATAATTCGGTTGTTTTTTATTTTGCAGCTTTTTTAGATTCTGGTAAATAATGAATAATTACACGTTGGTTTTTGTTTAGATACTTTTTAGCAACATTACGAATATCCTCTCTTGTTACAGATTGATAAATTTTCAATTCTTCGTTGATTTTATTTGTATCTCCGCCCAACATATAAGCATCCGCTAAAGCATGTGCAATGTTTTGAACACCCGATTTTGAAGCCACAAAACTATTTTCAATTCCATTTAAGATTTTTTGGTAATCCTCTTCAGAAATCAAATTTGTTTGAACTTTTTCTATATCTTGTTGTAAATCTCCTTCTAATTTATCCAAAGAAACTTCTCCTTGAGGTAAAATTCCGATTGAATAAATTCCGTAATCTTCCATTTGACGATTGAAAGCAAAAATTTGTAATGCTTCTTTTTTCTCGTCAACATATTTTTTATATAAAACTGATGATTTTCCACCGGTTAAATAGTTTGATAACATTTCTAATGCATAAGCATCTTTTGATTTGTTGTCTGGCGTACGATAATTAATCGCTAATAAAGGAATCTGAATATTTGCATCATATTCTGTTGCACGAATTTCTGATGTAATTGGATCTTCCTTCACAACAGTTTTCACAACATCTTTTCCTCTTGGAATTACACCAAAATATTTCTCAATTAATTTCTTTGCTTCGTCTTTATTAAAATCACCCGCAACAACTAATACAGCATTGTTTGGCACATAAAAAGTTTGACTAAAGTGTTTGAAATCGTCTAATTTAGCATTACTCAAATCCTCAAAAGAACCAATTACACTCCAACGGTAAGGATGTTTTTTGAAAACATGAGGATTAACTGCTTCTCCGTACGAAAATTTACCATAAGGTTGATTGTCCAAACGAGAACGTTTTTCTTCTTTTACAACTTCTTTTTGTGTATCGACACCAATTTGATTAATAATTGGCTGACGCAAACGATCAGATTCCATCCATAATCCTAATTCTAAATTATTTGATGGAAAAGTTTCGTAATAATATGTTCTGTCCGTTGTTGTATTCGCATTGTTAGAACCTCCATGAGAAGAAACAATTTTGAACCATTCTCCTCTCTTAATATTCTCTGTTCCTTCGAATAATAAATGCTCAAAAAAGTGCGCAAAACCTGTTTTACCAACTTGCTCATCTTTCGAACCTACGTGATACATAACACCTGTTGTAATAACTGGAGCAGAATTATCTTGATGAAGGATAACATGCAATCCGTTTGGTAGAGTATACTCATCAAATTTTATTTGCTGACCAAATAACGCTGATCCTGCAAATAAGATAGACATAAAAATTTTCTTCATTTAGTAGTTTTTAAGTTTTTTATCTATTATGCTTATGTAACATTAGTAGCAGTTTTTTTGAAAATGTTACACCAAATTTGCATAATAATTAAAAAAAGTAAAATAATACACGTCTATTGATTTAGTAGGCATTTGTATTAATTTACAACAATATTTCATAATATACCTATAGTAATTGTTATTGTATTTGCTATAGATTTGTAAAAATCGAGAGAAAAAAAATGGATTTTATAGAGTTTTTTGGTTTTGTAGGCGCCTTCTTCATCGGACTAATTATGGGAGTTCTTGGTGGTGGTGGATCTATTTTAGCCGTTCCTATTTTAGCGTATATTTTTCATTTCGACGAAAAAATTGCTACTGCTTATTCATTATGTATCGTTGGATCCACAGGATTGATTGGAGGAATAAAGCAAGCTTCGCAAAAAATGGTTGATTGGAAAGTCGTTTTTCAATTTGGTTTACCAGCTGTTGTTGGAATTACACTGGTTCGTGCATTTTTAATTCCTGCTTTACCAAGTAATTTATTTTCTATAGGCGATTTTATCGTCACACGTCGAATGGCAATGTTTGGTTTATTCGCTATTCTGATGGTTTTCGCAGCTATTTCTATGTTAAAAGGTAAGAAAGAAGAACAAATTGATCAGAAAAATGATAAGCTAAATCCTCTTTTATTAATTCAAGGATTTTTAATCGGAGGATTAACAGGAATGGTTGGTGCTGGCGGTGGTTTTTTGATTGTTCCGGCATTAATGATGGTTGCAAAATTAGATATGAAAAAAGCTTCGGCAACTTCGTTGGTAATTATTGCCATCAATTCACTTATCGGATTTTTTATTGGTGATGCTTTACACATCAAAATTGATTGGAGTTTTTTGAGTGTTTTCATTGGAATTTCTATGGTTGGAATTCTTGTCGGAACCTACATCAACAAATTTTTACCAGTACAATTTCTAAAACGAACATTTGCAATCTTCATTATTTTAATGGCAATTTTTATGTTCATCGAAGAATTTATAATTCAATAATTTAAAGTATGGAACTGAACGAAAATTTTTGGAACGATAAATACATCACAAATCAAACTGGTTGGGATTTAAAAGCTCCTTCTACTCCACTAAAAGAGTATATCGATCAATTGGAAGATAAAAATATCAGAATTCTGATTCCAGGTTGTGGAAATGCTTACGAAGCAGAATATCTTTTGGAACAAGGTTTTACGAATATTACATTGATTGATATTTCGGAAATTGTAGTCGAAAAAATCAAAGAAAAATTTAAACATAATCCCAATATCAAAGTTCTTCATCAAGATTTTTTTGAGTTAAATGGTGAATTTGATTTGATTTTAGAACAAACTTTTTTCTGTGCATTAGATCCAAAATTACGTCAAAGCTATAGTATCAAAATGAATAAACTGCTAGCCGAAAACGGAAAATTAGTTGGTGTATTATTCAACAGAGAATTCGGAAATGAAACGCCTCCTTTTGGAGGTAATAAAACTGAATATCAGACGTATTTCAATGATTATTTTGATTTCAAAGTCATGGAAAATTGTTACAATTCTATTCCGCCAAGAGCGAAAACCGAATTATTTATTAATCTAAAAAAGATTGCCAAATAACCTATGATTTCATTCATGAATTTTAAGTTAACTATCAATCTTATTTGAGTTTAAATAGAAGAAAAGTATCAGAATTCATCCATCAGAGGAAAATTCTAAATTTAAATATTTGTATTTTTACACACTAAATCATTCTTATGAAAATTGAACAAATTTACACCGGATGTCTTGCGCAAGGTGCTTATTATATAGAAAGCAATGGTGAAGTTGCAATTATTGATCCGTTGAGAGAAACACAATCTTACATCGATCAAGCGACAAAAGACAATGCAAAAATCAAATACATTTTCGAAACGCATTTTCATGCAGACTTCGTTTCTGGACATGTAGATTTAGCTCAAAAAACTGGTGCTACAATTATTTATGGTCCAACTGCAGAACCAAATTTTGATGCACATATCGCAACTGATGGCGAAGTTTTTTCTTTAGGAAATATAACTATTACAGCTTTGTACACGCCAGGTCACACGATGGAAAGTACAACGTATTTATTGAAAGATGAAAACGGTAAAGATTATGCAATTTTTACAGGAGATACCTTATTTATTGATGATGTTGGTCGTCCAGATTTAGCTCAAAAATTAAATACAGATTTAACACAAGAAAAATTAGCTGGTTATTTATTTGATTCTTTACGAAACAAAATTATGCCTTTGGCTAATGATATTATCGTATATCCTGCACATGGAGCGGGTTCTGCTTGTGGAAAAAACATGAGTAAAGAAACTTTTGATTCGTTAGGACATCAAAAAGAAGTAAATTATGCGTTGAATCCTAACATGACAAAAGAAGAGTTTATCGTAGAATTAACTTCAGGATTATTACCTCCTCCATTCTATTTTCCAGAAAATGTAATGATGAACAAATTGGGTGTTGAATCTTTGGATGTAGTGAAAGAACGTGCGAATAAAGCTTTATTTCCAGACGAATTTATGCAAGTTGCGGAAGATACAAATGCGTTAATTTTAGATGTTCGCGATCCTCAAACTTTTGCAGCTGGATTTATTCCAAACTCCATCAATATTGGAATTAGAGGAAATTTTGCACCTTGGGTTGGTACATTAATCACAGATATCAAACAACCAATTTTGTTAATTGCAGAAATTGGTGAAGAAGAGGAAGCGGTAACACGTTTGGCTCGTGTCGGATATGACAATGTAATCGGATTTTTGAACAATGGTTTCCAAGCTTGGGCTGAAGCTGAAAAAGATTTCGATGAAATTGTTTCGGTTTCTCCAGAAGAGTTTGTAGAGTTAGTTGATGAAACTGAATTAAAAATTTTGGACGTTCGTAAGCCAGGTGAATATGAAACTTCTCACGTAGAAGGTGCAATTACAGCTCCATTAGATTTCATCAACGAATCAATGAAATTAATCGATCCAGAAGAAACCTATTTGGTACATTGTGCAGGAGGATATCGTTCAATGATTTTCACGTCTATTTTACGTGCTCGCGGTTACGAAAATTTAATTGACGTTGCTGGAGGTTTTGGTAAAATAAAAGAAGTTGAAGGTGTTAAAATTGTAGAAGGAGCTTCTCCTTGTCAATCAGGAAATAATTCTTGTTCAACGAAATAAACAATTTATTTTAAATAATAACGTTATAGCCTTGGGATAATCAAGGCTTTTTTTATATTCGTCATCTAAATTCATCCAATGAAAAAATTGTTATTCATCGCCTCTCTTTTTACATATATTACCGCTTTTGCTCAACAGAAAATACATGGAGCTGAATCGTTTGCGCTAACTATTCCAAAAGATTTTCAACGTACAGTTGGGTTAAATGATTATGCAACTATTCAATTTGAAAGTCTTGCTCCAAAGCCGAATTCGTATGGATTTGTGATTTTTGAACACAAAGATGAATTAAAATTGGCAGATTCTAATTTGGATATGATTGATTATACGCTAAATTCTATCGGGCCATATAAAACACAAAAAGGGTTTAATTATATCAAAAAACCTTATGTTGCTTACGAACAGGGATTCAATTATGCCTATACTGAATTTGAAACAAATGATCCCGAATCTGGACATATTTATTTTCTACAAACTGTAATCGAAACGAAAGAATTTGTCTATCAGATTTTACAATATTGCAGTTTCGAAAATCAAGAAATAATGAAAAGCGATTTTGTCAAAATTGTAAATAGCTTCAAAGTAGAATAATCAACAAAAACCTTCCTATTTCGGAAGGTTTTTGTTTTTCTGTTCAATCCAAAGTGACATATATTTTGTACTTTGATGATGATGATGTTGCAAAATTTGACCAATAAAATTTTGATTTCGATGTTGAATTAAATTTTCTTCAATCGATTTAATCTTCACTAAAAAATCAGCTTCAAATTTAGTTTTATTGTAATTTTCATTCAGAATTTTGACTCCATTTTGTTGAGCAATTTCCCACTCTTTCTCATTATTGTAAAGCAAAATAGCTTTCTCCACAAACGCTTCAAAATCATCTTCTACAAAACCATTCCAATCAAAATTATCTTTCATTGCTTCTGCTCCAATCGTAGTCGTAACCGAAGGAGTTCCAGTTTGCATTGCATCCACAAACTTTCCTTTTACACCAGCGCCAAAATTAATCGGCGCCAACAAAACTTTGTAATTTGACATCGTTTCTTGCGCATTTTCTGCTCTACTTTTGATCAAAAATCGTTCGGAAGGATTATTTAATTGCAAAACTTTTTGCATTGCATAAGCACCATAAATATGTAATTCAGCTTTCGGAAGTTTCTTTCTCAAAATTGGCCAAATTTCTTTTTTTAAGGTCTGAACACAATTAAAATTAGGTTCATGAATAAAATTTCCGATAAACATAAAATGTTCTCTTTCTTCAAAATTTTTCCAAAAATTGATTTTTTCTTCTGTAATTTCATTTTCTAAAAAAGGCAAATAATACAAGATTTTTTCATCAATTTTAAATTGATTTTGTAGAATTTCTATTTCCTTTTTCGAAATCATCAACGATAAATCACAGCGTAAAATAGAAGCTATTTCTCGTTTTGCTAAATCAGAAAACAATAAATCTTCTGTAAATTCTATTCCTTTTTTAGCTGTTTCTTGTCGCGCATTTCGTAAAAAATGCAAATCTTCTGTATCCAAAATTTTCAATGCATTTGGACATTCTTTCGAAACTCGCCAACCATATTGTTCTTCAATCATAAAACGATCAAAAAGAACAATTTCAGGATTTAATTCTCTTACAAAATCATCAAAACTTTCATCATTTAACTGAATTTCAACTTCTTTTATTCCTTTCGAAATCAAATCAAAACTATAATCAGATTTTGAGGCAGCGCACGCAAAAGTTATCTCAAATTCAGTTTTTTTGAAACAATCGATTAACTGAATCATTCGAGTTCCTGCCGCAGAAGAAGTTGGTTCTGGCCAAACTTGACCAATGATTAAAAGTTTTTTCATCCCACAAAATTACACTTTCTGTTTCTTAATTGGAAGATTAAATATTATACACTCAATTTGGCTTATTTTAATGTAAATTTGCAGATAAAATTATATAAAATGTCTTATCAAACTGTTTTTGAAGAATTTTTCGAGCAAGTAAAATTAAGTATCAAAGAAGGAACTTTTGCAAAACTTACAATGGCCAAAACTATTGGAGATACTGATCTTAAAAATATATTTGTTCGTTTACATCTTTTAGAAAATAATGAGTACGATTTTGCCTTCACATTTCGTTATAAAACCGAAGAAGTTGAGCAATTTCATAGTGTTGAACAGACTTTTTTAATTTTGAGTTCTTACATCAAAAATCCATTTACAAACGCTTTATTATTTACAATTGAGAAAGATTTAATTTTTAAAGTCAATAAAAAGAATGCTGCAAGTTTGACGGAACAAACACCAACTTTCAAACATGCATCGGATGTGATGTTAGAAATGATTGAGAAAAAAATTATCTAATAAAATTAGTGCTCAATTTATGAATTTACTTGATTCCTGAATAAATGATAAGAATCTTGATGTGCAATTTTACACAATATAATTTCGTAAATTTGAACTTTAAGAATTTTCGAAAATGCTTGGATTAAAACTTTTAACAGACCCACGTTGGGCTGATATTGCGGAAAGAAATTTAGAAGAAATTTTAACAGATCATGCCTGGTGCGAACAAAAAGCAGCGACAAATGCGATAACAATGATTGCATATAATTCTGAACATGACGAATTTATTCAGGAAATGTCGGATATTGCAATCGAAGAAATGCAACATTTCAAAATGGTTGTAGAAATTATCGAGCGTCGTGGATACAAATTAGGTCGCGAGCGCAAAGATGATTATGTTGGTCAGTTGATGAAATTTTGTAAAAAAGATGGTTCCCGTAATATGGCTTTTGTGGATCGTTTGTTATTTGCTGCGATGATTGAAGCAAGAAGTTGTGAGCGTTTCAGAACATTATCTCAAAATATAAACGACGAAGAATTAGCAAAATTTTACTATAATTTGATGGTTTCGGAAGCGAATCATTACACAACTTTCTTAAATTTTGCTCGAAAACTTTCAACTGATGTTGATGTTGACAAACGTTGGAAAGAATGGTTGGATTTTGAAGGAAATTTGATTCAATCTTACGGAAATAAAGAAGCTATACACGGATAGAATTTAGATAATAAAAAAGTGAAATCAAGGTTTGATTTCACTTTTTTTATTCGACATAAATCAATCGACAAGGAACGTCCAAATCTTCCGTCAAATAATAACTACAACACAAGCGATGATAACCATCTGCAATGATTAATTCGTTTGCAGATCGCACCAACAAAATTGGAGAAAGCCTCTTATTTGCTTTTATTTTTTTGAAATTCTCTTGAACATGCCTATTCTCCAAAGGAAGTAAACTCAATTTACTCGCTCTGAAAATGTCTTTGGATTTCTTGATAATTGTCTCGGCTTCCGATAATTTATTTGCAAGCGAAACTGCTATTTCAGGTTTAAAAATTAATTCCAAATAATCTTGCGCAGCAGGAAAATCGTGATCTTCTGGTTCATCTAACCAAATATTTTTGTCATCTGTTAGGTTTTTCATTCTAATTAAAATTGATAGGTTTTTATAATTTTATCATCTAATAATTGTTTCATTAACATTTTATGTTGTTTACTTTTACCTCTAACCAAGTTGTAGAGACATTTCCATCTGTAGTATGTTGCTTAGCAACCGAAAATTTTAAATCAAATTTTTTAAATAATGTTTGGCAATATTCATATTCCTCTTTCGACTTTGTCAGAATTGTATAATTTTTAATTTTATGGTAATCATCAATATAATTTTGAAGATAAGTTAATCCAACCAAAATAATCAAAACGATAACACTTCCCAATAAACCTAAATAGACATAACCCGCGCCAATACACATTCCCAACGATGCAGTCGCCCAAATAGTAGTTGCGGTCGTAATTCCTGCAACTTTATTATCGTCCTTAAAAATTACTCCGGCTCCTAAAAATCCAATTCCCGTAATAATATTTGCAGCCAATCGATCTGGGTTCCCTACTCCAATTCGGATCGAAAGAATTGTAAACAAACAAGATCCAAAACTAACTAAAATGAATGTTCTTAATCCAGCAGATTTGTTGCGATATTCTCTTTCCGTACCGATCAAAACACCAATTATAATCGATATACAAATTAAAATCAAATCATTTTGAATCGATTTTGCTAAAAATTCTTCCATAATCACAGAAATAATAACTTAAATATACAACTTTGATGAATTTTTCACTCTCCAATTTCAAGATAATTGTTTAAACAAAAGCGAAAAAAAACTTAATCATTGAGAAAATGATAAATGACACGAATCATTTTCAAAGCTTTTTATATTTTCGTTAAAATTGAATGAATGAAGAAAATATTAGCCAGTTTTATTGTTTTAGCCAGCTTCGGGGTACAAGCGCAAGAAAGTAATTTCAGGACTTGGAATGCCTTAAATATCAATCAAAAAATCAATAAAGATTTTAATTTTCAGTCGGATATACAATATCGTTCGTACGAAGATTTAGATCAGTTACAACAACTTTTGATTCGTGGAGGAATTGGTTACAACTTAACCGAAAATAACAATACAGTGTTAGCTGGTTACGCCTACATTCAGAACAGAACACCTACTTCTACCGATGATTATGCACATAGTCACGAGCATCGTTTGTATCAACAATTCAATACAAAACATACTTTACAACGTTTTAATTTTGCCCATCGCTTTCGTGTCGAAGAACGCTTTTTAGAAAATGATACACAATTTAGATTTCGTTATCAATTGACTGCAACTATTCCTCTAAATAATGCCAAATTAATCGAAAACACGTGGTATTTGAAAGCGTATGATGAGATTTTTCTACAAGCTGTAAAAGATAAAACGTTTGATAGAAATCGACTTGGTTTAAGCTTTGGTTACGTTATTTCGCCTACTTTTAGTTTAGAAGCTGGTTACATGTTACAAAGTCTTAAAGCATCTCATACTGATCATTTGATGATTGGATTAACAGTTAATAATCTGATAAAATAGCTTATCTTAATTAGGATAATTTACACTTGAATATAATTATTCTAATCAATAATTTTAATTACTTCATAAAAAAATATTTTTTCTAAGCAAAACTTATCAAATCTTCGTAGGCTTTTTTAGCACCTTCAAAAACTTGTTGTTGCTCTTCTTCTGTTGTAAATTCTTGATTGATATAACCAATAAAAGTTTTCCAGATTTGACCAAGGTTTTCACCATAATGTCCAAAATAATTGAAACTTTTATTCTCTAAAAATGGATACTTTTTCAGTGTTTTTGCAATAACATTTCCGCCAAGCATGGAACCTTCTATCACATACAAAGCTCCAATTGCTTCGGCTCTATTTTGTAATTCGAATTGTTTTGGTATATTCAATTCTTCTAAGCCCAACTCGTTAATATCTTGTTGAATCAAAGACAATTTATTGAGTTTTGTTAAGGCTAAATTTTCTAAGTCTTTTTCATTCAAAAATTCTTTAATAGAATCTTCATACGATTTTAGAAAAATATGATTAACCTGCAACATTTTATAATAATTTTTATCTGTAAATGTGCTGTTAAACAATTTATTCGATTCTAATTTATCTTCAATTTCTTTGTGATAAACCGCTGTTTTTTCTTTTAAATAATCAGATAGCATTTGTTAGATTTTTTTAAATGTTAATATAAAAGTTGTTTCTTCTCCCACTTTACTTTCAAAAGATATACCACCATTCATTCTATCCATCATTCTGTGCGCAATAGAAAGCCCTACACCATTTCCAGAGATATTTCCTGTGTTAGACATTCTGCTAAATAGCTTAAACATCTTGTTGTAATCTTCCTGTTTTATTCCGATTCCGTTATCTTTTACTTTAAAAATAACCTCCTCTTCATTCAATTCTGACCATATTTTTATGATTGGATGTTGTGCTTGGGAAGAATATTTTATTGCATTACCAATAATATTCAGAAAAACCTCATAAAACATCGTTTTATCCCCCAAAACATTATGTATTTCTTCTACAACAACTTGTGTATCATTAGTTTTATAATACAATAAAACATCGTGTATAATCTTTTCTATGATTGGTTTTGTTTCGATTGTAGACAATACAATTTCTGATTTTTTAGCTTTACTCAACGCCAAAAGATCCTGCATCATTTGTGTCATTCGATCAATTTCTTCAATAACACTTTTTAATCGATCATTTTTAATTTCATCATCTATCAAACTTCTTTGAAGCATCTGACAATTCAATTTCATCACCGATAAAGGTGTACGTAAATCGTGAGAAACTGTATAGGTAAACGAGTCTAATTCGTCATTTATTTCCTTTAATTGCTCATATAAACTATGAATTTTGAATGATTGTAAATGAAGTGTTTCTATAATTAACTTTATTACTTCTTTGGCAACATATTTCTCCTTATCTAACCAAATAAACGATTTATTCTTAATATTCTCTTGCCAAATTTTGAAAGAAGTTCGAGGAGAAAAACTATGTATTTCATCGCCATTTATAACATCTACATTTTTAATTTTACTTGGTTCTCCAGCCCAATCTAAGGTTTGAACTTGTTCTTTTTTGAACCAAATAATAAAATGTTCGTAAGTTTGATTTAGAAAACAAAACATTACACCAGCCGAACTTGGACTAAGCCTAATCTCTTGTCCATAATCTAGATAAAAAGTATTCGAGGTAAATAAACGTGCTGAGTTTCTTTTAAATGCCCATTCTTTTATTCTCAAAATTTCTTCTTTATCTGGCGTTTCGCCTTCTACAAAAACATCGTCAAAATTAACCAACGCAATCCCATCTGCCTTTGTAAGGTTAAGAACCTCTTTTAGATTATTGTTCATTGATTGCTGAAGATTTTCTTCCGTTAAAAGATTTTCTTTCAGTTTAATCGCTGTTTCGTTAAAATGATTTTGGAACTTTAATCGTTCAGTTGATTTAAAATTCACATAAGTCAACCTTGCTTGACGCGTCAATAATTCAGTTTGCAAACGAACTTGATTTGGAATAAATTTTGGCTTGGAATTCTGACATGCTACAATTCCCCACAATTTTTCGTTAATTACAATAGAAATAGAGAAACTTGCTTCACAATTAGCATTGCGTAAATACTGTAGATGTATCGGAGAAAGTGCTCTAACAGAAGAGTACATCAAGTTTATTTTTTGATAATTCTCATTACTAATTAAAATGATTCTTTTACTATCAACATCTGCAACCAAACGGCTTTTTTTCTTTAAATACAGTTGACGTGCTTGTTTAGGAATATCAAATTCTGGAAAACGCAACCCCATATAAGAATCTAATCCCTTATCACTTTCTTCCGCTATAACAACGCCACTACCATCTTCCAAAAATTTATACAACATTACTCTCTCGTAATGAATCAAACTCTTGATAGATGAAATCAACCTATCCCAAGTTGAGCTTATAGACTTAGAGTACAGGATTTGTTCAGAAAAATTATAATAAGCTAATCTGTTTTCTAAAATAATTAATTCTTCTAACTCCAAATAAATCAATTCATCAAAATGATAAACTGTTAAATGGTAGGTTTTTGAATTAACTTTTGTATTAGTTCGGTAAAATTCACCTTGTTCTAAATTCAAAACCTCATCAAAATCAAGCTCAAAATCATGAAGTTGATTAATATGTTGGCTTAATATCTTTTCAGTAGAAATTTTAAATAATTCATCAATATTTTGAGAAAAAAATTCAATTTGATGCGAATTTTTATGAATTCCTATCAAATATCCAAAAGGTTGAATTTCATTGAAAAACTGAATTTCTTCGTCTTCACAATTTTTGATAATTTGGTTGATCATATAAATGGTTTAGGAGTGTAATTATGAATCTAAGGTAAATTTATTTTTTAATCTTCTTGTCTTTTAATTTTCAGAATATAGTTTTCTAACTCTAATTCATCGGTATCTACTAATTCGAAATCATTAAAATGAGTTAAACTTTTCTCAAAAAATGCTGTAACTTTTTCTTTTTCTAACGATGGATGAACTTTAATTCCGTTAAATTTTATGTTCTTCATATAGACATAAAAATCATAATCAAAATCGGTTTCTCCTAAATAAGTATTGGCTATTTTTCCTTTCCATTTGATGTCAAAAACACCAAATTCTTCTGTATCTAAAAACGTAATTTCGTGCTGAGCAACCGTGTCATTACCTAACATTGAAATACCAAAAGCAAGATTTTCTGACTCGTCAAGATTTACTGGAAGAGGATCAATTTCGAATGTTTTTTTATTGAGTTGATTAAAATCTAATTGCGCATCATTGTCTATCTTTATCCCTTTGTTGTTCCAATATGTACTCGAGATGATAGCATGATCATAATTAATCCAAAGCTGTTTTTCGGCATTCTCTTCAGAAATGTCATCTATTTCATCCAAATCATCTTTATATTCTTCTTCTTCGTCATAATTATCTGACTCTAAATGAAGATCCATCCAAAGGTCAAAATTTTCATCAAGGCGAGCACTCCAAACAAAATCTATTACTTTGTGTCCGTTTGTAAATGGGCTATTCGAAAAATATATTTTGTTATTATCCTTACTCATAAATTGGGTTTTGACTTATGTTTTTGAATTTACAACGATTATTCTACTCTACAAAATTTTAAAAAATAATTGGTTCGTTTATTAGATATTGTCATTGATTTTCAAAGAAATAAAAAAAGTGCAATTTCTATAGAAATTGCACTTTTAAATTATAGTTATGATTTATAAATCAAATGAATTACAATGTTTCTTTTAACCACTTGAAAAATTCTGTATGCCAAATCACAGAATTTTGTGGTTTTAACACCCAGTGATTTTCTTCAGGGAAATAAATAAAACGAGATTTGATTCCTTTCAATTGTAAAATTTGATAAGCCTCTTGTCCTTGTCCCATTGGCACGCGATAATCATGACCTCCAACATAAATTAACATTGGCGTATTCCATTTATTTACTAATTCTGTACTACTTGGATCAAATTTAGAGTACGTTTTTTGCGCAGCTTTGTTATTTGTTTCCCACCAAGCACCACCAGCATCCCAGTTTGTAAAGAAAATTTCTTCTGTAGTTCCGTACATCGATTTCAAATCGAAAACACCATTATGTGCAATAAAAGACTTGAAACGACCTTCGTGAATACCTGCTAAATAATAAACAGAATATCCTCCGTAAGATGCACCAACAGCACCAAGACGATCTTTATCTACATAAGATTCTTTCGAGATATCATCAATCGCAGCCAAATAATCTTGCATTACTTGTCCTCCCCAATCTTTAGAAATTTGCTCATTCCACTCTACTCCATGACCTGGCATTCCACGACGGTTTGGCGCAATTACAATATACCCTTGTGCTGCCATTAATTGGAAATTCCAACGAGGAGAATAAAATTGCGTTAAAGCAGATTGTGGTCCACCTTGACAATACAATAAAGTTGGATACTTTTTATTCGGATCAAAATTTGGTGGATAAATTACCCATGCAAACATTTCTTTTCCGTCTGTAGTTTTAATTTTACGTGCTTTTACATCACTCAACGCAATGTTATCGAAGATATCTTTGTTTTCGTTTGTTAATTGCGTTAATGCTCCAGATTTCAAATCAACTACATAAATTTCTGCAGCGTGATTGATATCTGTTTTTGTAACAATTGCTTTATTACCAACAATTTCTTTGATGTCTGCAATGTCAAAATCACCTTTTGTAATTTGTTTGATGAAAGGCATTTTTCTCATTTTGAAGTTTACATCAACCTCAAATAATTGAATTGTTCCTCCTACTGGTGCATTGAAATAAATTTTGTTACCATCATTGCTCCATTTATAACCTTGTACGGTTCCGTCCCAATGTTTTGTAATATTCATTTCGATATCACCACGACGAACGATTAAGTCATTTTTATCTGCCTCGTAACCATCGCGCTCCATGCTCAAAAACGCAAAATCTCCTTGAGAAGAAAAACTTGGTGTATTGTCATAACCCATTTTTCCTTCCGTGATATTTTTCGTCGTTTTCGTTGCTAAATCGTATTGATAAATATCTGTATTTGTGCTTAATGCGTAATCTGTTCCGAATTTCTTCTTAGAAACATACAAAACTTTTGTTCCATCTGGCGTCCAAACAAATTCTGAAACAGAATATGGTTCGTCTTTTAAAACATCAATTTTAGTTGAACCTTCTTTATTTTCTGATACAAATAAATGATCGTAATTTCCATCATTCCAAGTATCCCAATGTCTGTAATTTAATTCATTATAAATCTGCACATTCGATTTGTCCATTTCTGGATAATAATCAGAACCAAAAACCTTTTGTAATTTAACTTTATCAGTTTCTGCTTTATATTGTTGAGATTTATTCAACGATTCATCAGCCAAAAGCGTTTTATAATCTTCGATTTCCGAAGCTTTTCCTCCTGCCAACGAAATCATATATGTTTTCGATGTGTCTTCTTGTGTTTTTACGTTAGTAGAAGTTACTTTATAAATCAGATTTTTTTGATCTTTTGTTACTCCAACTGGAGCTACTTTTTTTACTTGCCAAAGAAGTTCTGGCGTCATTACTTTTTGTCCCATTGCTGTTGTCGATATCAAGATACTTGCGACTAATACAGAAAATCTATTCATGTTAATTTCAAATCTAAATAATTGTAAAAGTAACAATTCTTTATCGAGAAAGGTTAAATTTATAAATAAAAAAAGACATCATCCAGTACAAATTGTACTTAAATGATGTCTCCGCTAATAATTTTTTTCAAATCGTCTAATCGATTCTTAAAATTAGGCTATATATTTTATATTAAACCACTTAATTAAAAGTTTAACTTATTTTTATGAGTAAAAACTGGAATAATTGCTCCAAAAACTAAATTTTGTTGAGAGAATACAATATCCTGTTTTGCTTTATCCGCTTTGTTTGCAGTTGTACGAATATCACTTAAGTTAGCATATCCACCTTTTAATTCGGCTTGTACAAAGAAATAATCCCAAAAAGTAAAGTTGATCCCAACCATTGCAGCTGTAGCAAAACCTGCTAAGTGAAACTCATCATAACGTTCGTTACCCATCAATTTTACGTTAGAACGTGGATATAAAATCCCTGCTCCCAAACCAGCTGTTACGTTAACATCGATTCCTTTTCCGTTTTTTGTAATTGGAAAATGTTGAATATTATCAAAACGACGAACCTCTAAATTAGCATAGTTCAAACCATCTGTATGTTCAAACGTTAAGAAATCTTCTGTTAATTTTTGATCGACATTATTATATGTTCCATCGTAATCTGAACCTGTATTGATGTGACCATTCATTTTTACAACTTGGTCTTGATCCATCACATATTTCATGTGATCAATCCCAAAAGAGATATTCCAATTATCCGAAACAAAGTAACCTAAACGGAAGTTATATTGCGGAATTGTCATAGAACTTGGATTGAAATACTTGATTCCAAAAGAAGTTTGACGGTCATGAGCTGCTACATTATCTAATGTAAAATCGTATCCATCTCCTTTGAACTGAATATCTGATTTTGTATACTGCGCGTGATTCCAACCCCAATAAACATAAAATTTACCTTTATTATTTTTTCCTTGCCCGAAAGTAGTTGCAACCAAAGCAACTAAAAACATTACACTTATATACTTTCTCAAAATTTAACTTTTTGCAAATTTATTCTTAAAAAAATTGAGTAAAAATGATTTATGATATCAATTTTATATCTAGACAATATTTAAAATCAATAAACATTGTTAAGCGTCATAAAATAAAATGATAAATATTTATTAAAAATGATGTTCTCTATTTTGTAATTAAAAATTAAAATATATTTTTGTGACATAATGAAAGACTACCTGATAAAACATAGCATTGGAATTTTTTTCACGCTTCTTTTGGTGTTCAGTACGAACATGCAAGGGTTGGCGGGTTATGTAGATTATCAGATGAGAATGGAGCAACAAGACAAAAAAGATTCTTCTGACAATGATCAAAAAGCTTTGTTTTCTCAAACTTCAACTGAAGAAGAAAATAATCAGAAAAATTCTTCGAGCGAAATCACAGAAAAAATACATTATTTCCACGAAATAAAATTGTTTACATTTTTTAATGTGAAACAAACTACACATTCGGATTTTCATCATTCTAATGCATATGCGTCTTTAGACAATGGTGTGACAACTCCACCTCCAGAATTAGTTTAATTTTTTAATTGATTTTTTGCATCATCCTATTCAAATCTATTGAATGGACAGCAAATTTATTTTTATCATTTTAAATTATTAAATAATTCATTTTAAAATTATTATGAATCTTTTTCAAAATTGGAAAAAGGACATACCTGCGAGTATTGTTGTCTTTTTCGTTGCATTACCTTTATGTTTAGGTGTTGCGTTGGCCAGTGGTGCGCCTTTATTTGCCGGAATTATTGCGGGAATTGTAGGAGGAATTGTTGTTGGTCTTATTTCTAAATCTCAAATTGGTGTTTCTGGTCCAGCGGCTGGTTTGGTCGTTATTGTTTTAACTGCTATTACAGATTTGGGTGCTTACGAACTCTTTTTAGTGGCGGTTGTTATCGCCGGAATTTTTCAGATATTACTAGGTATTCTAAAAGCCGGAGTTATTGGTTATTACTTTCCATCTTCGGTGATTAAAGGAATGTTGTGCGCGATTGGTATTTCAATTTTCTTGAAACAAATTCCGTTAGCGTTAGGCTATACAGAAACGTTTAGTTTTAGTAATTTTAGTTTAGATTTTATCACACCAGGAGCGATTATTATTACAGCAATCTCTTTATTTATCTTGATTGTTTGGGATAATATTTTAGGAAAAAAATCAAACTTTTTCAAATTATTACCAGGATCATTAGTAGCTGTATTAGTAGGTATTTTGTACCAAGTTACAATTGGTGATACCAACCACGAAGTATTTTCTATCGACCACAATTTATTAGTAAAAGTTCCTGTTCCTGAAAGTGTTTCAGATTTCTTAGGACAATTTACTATGCCCGATTTCGCCTCTGGATTAACAAATCCTATGGTTTGGCAAGTTGCATTTACCATCGCAATTGTAGCGTCATTAGAGACTTTATTATCTGTAGAAGCAACTGATAAATTAGATCCTTTAAAGCGTCAAACACCTACAAATCGAGAATTGATTGCACAAGGTGTCGGAAACTCTTTAGCTGGTTTAATTGGAGGTTTACCTGTTACGCAAGTTATTGTACGTTCATCTGCAAATGCAATGAGTGGCGGGCTTACAAAACTTTCTACAATTACGCACGGTGTTTTATTATTAGTGAGTGTGATCTCTATTCCAATGTTTTTAAATTTAATTCCAAATGCGGTTTTAGCTTCTATTCTATTGGTTATTGGATACAAATTAGGTAATCCGAAACAATTCTTGGATATGAAAAAATTAGGAAAAGATCAGTTAATTCCGTTCGCAGTAACAGTTATTGCAATTTTGGCAACAGATTTATTAAAAGGTATCATCATTGGTCTTATTGTTGGTGTAGTGGTTTCGTTAATCAAATCTTACAATAACTCGCACGTAATGTTGGTGAAAGAAGGAAATGTTTTCCATATGAATTTTGCTGAGGAGGTAACGTTTGTAAACCGCGGTGCAATTGTAAAAGAATTAGATGGTTTGAAACCTGGTTCTAATCTTGAATTAGATGTTCGTAAAACACGAATTTTAGATTATGATATTATTGAATATTTAGATGAATTTAAAGTCAAAGCAAAAAATAATAACATTAATATTCGACTAATTTCCGAACGTGGAACAGTCGATAATCCACCATCATTCAGAGAGTTTTTTGGTTACGTCTTAGTTGCTGGAGCTCATTAATCTGTAAAAAACATATAAAAATTAAAACACCCACAATAAAATTAAATATAATGAAAGCACATACATCAGAAACTCAAGCAACAACAACTCCAGAGAAAGCGTTAGAATTTTTAAAAGAAGGAAATGCAAGATTTGTTCAAAATTTAAAAGCGAACAGAGATTTACTTTCACAAGTGAATGACACAAGAGAGGGACAATGGCCGTTTGCGGTTGTTTTGAGCTGTATTGATAGCCGTACTTCAGCGGAACTTATTTTCGATCAAGGTTTAGGAGATATTTTTAGTGTACGAATTGCTGGTAATTTCGTTAATCAAGATATTTTAGGTTCGATGGAATTTGGAACAAACGTGGCTGGCTCTAAATTGATTGTTGTCTTAGGACATTCTAAATGTGGCGCTTTGAAAGGCGGATTAGACGCTGAAGCAATTCACAAAACTGGAATGAATAATTTGTGTCATTTGGTTGATCATTTCAATCCAATTATCGACGAAATCATTCAAGAAGGTGAAGAACGCTCTTCTAAAAATGCAGATTTATTAGAAAGATTAAATCACCAAAACGTTATACAAACCATAGAAGATATTCGTAACCAAAGTACAACCTTGAACACCTTAGAAAAAGAAGGGAAAATCAAGATAATAGGTGCAAACTACTGTGTAGATTCAGGCGTTGTAACTTGGTTATAAAACAATTAATTCTTTAGATATTTTTTAGTAATGTAAAAGCCACTCGCAGAGTGGCTTTTGTTATTTAATAATTACAACGGATTATTAATATTTGACTTAATAAATAAAAATATACCCTCTTCTTCTTTCAACTGTTGTTTATTAAATATTATCATTCTCTTCATTTTATTTATCTTCTTAAAATTAATATTTGCTAATACTATAAATGATAGCTTTAT
The DNA here is from genome assembly GCF_029840775.1 of Empedobacter sp. GD03865. NCBI lineage: Bacteria > Pseudomonadati > Bacteroidota > Flavobacteriia > Flavobacteriales > Weeksellaceae > Empedobacter > Empedobacter sp. GD03865. The sequence goes on along the minus strand of NZ_JAOCDF010000020.1, from coordinate 8,808 downwards.
CTTTAACAGTCTTTTCTTATTTAAAAATTTATACCTATTTAAATTAATAAATGCTTCTTCATATTTAATATAAAGCACAATTAAAAAAAGTAATGGTATATATATTATTGTTAAAAAAGGAGCTACAAAAAATGTTTTAATATTATCAAGATTTATAAATTTATTAAAATCTAAAATTATTTTTAAAACTGTGAAAATCAAAACTGAAAAGCCTAATAATAAAAATATTAAATTCAAAAACTCTGTAACTTTCTTATACCTATTATCAGTTTTACTTTTATATAATGATAATTGAAGTATGAATGTAAACAATACAACTATAGGAACTAAAAAAAATTCTACTATAAAACTGAAAGATTCTAAATTTATTAAATAATCTAAAACAGAATTAAAGGTAAATAATTCTAAAATTATTACTACAAAATCTCTCAATCTGTTTATTTTATTAATATTAAAAAGAAGTATAAACTGACTTGTAAAGAACCAAAACAAAAGCTCTTTATAATATGAATTTTCCCAAAACCCTTTTGATATTAATAAAAACACAAAAAAGCCTAAATAAATTATAATCAATATATAAAGTATAACAAAGCTTTTATCAAAAATTGACTCTAAAATTCTTTTTGTTCCATTCAAATTAAAAAATGATACATAAACTAACAATATTAAAAACCATAAAGCAATCGATAAATCTCTATTGCTTATTGCCTGCCAAAATTCATTCATTAAAATTAATTTTTATTTGCAAAAATGATTACTCCACCACTTCTTTTACCAACCTTACTACCTAATTTACTCAGCAAGTTTACTTCAAGACTTAGTTGACTACGTTCTGAACCCCGTCAGCTTACTAAAATACAAAGCTAGCTTACTTCGGAACGTACTCAGCTTGGTTTAAAACCACATCGACTACGTTCGGGACGTGGTCAGCTACGTTTGAAACGTAGTCAAGATCCATTAAAATCGCTCGAATTGACAAATTTTCAAATCAACACATTAGCTCATTTTCAAATTATCCCTTCTTCGGCAACTCTTTCAAGAAGTTATATCTTTTTTGAACAAAATCCATCATACAATAAAAATGATTCAAACCATTTGTTACCATCAACAATTGAGAACCTAACACAATGTTGTAACGCGCTATTTGATCAAAAGTTGCTTGCGAAATTGCAATATTCGGCGCTTTACATTCCACCATAATAAATGGTTTTTCTTGCTGATAAACGACAATATCTGCACGTTTTCGCATTCCTGTAATATCAATTGCAACTTCCAACGCAATCGCCGAAGTTGAATAACCCAAATCGTTGATTAAATAATTCAGAACGTGTTGCCTAACCCATTCTTCGGGCGTATAGACCAACCATTTTTTTCGAATCAAACAAAAGATATACAATTTATCTTGGGCTTGTTTCAATCTTATTTGGTATTTTTCGGAAAAATTTAATTGTACTAATTCAGTCATTGTATGAGTCCTGTAGAATCTTTGATCAAAGATATAAAAAACAAAAACTATAAACCGATTTACTTCTTGGCGGGCGACGAGCCGTTTTTCATCGATCAGGTAACTGATTTGTTGGAAGCAAATATTTTAACAGAAGAAGAAAAAGGTTTTAACCAAACAATAGTTTATGGACAAGATGTAGAAGTTGGACAATTGATTGGAATGGCCCGTCAATACCCGATGGGGGCAGAAAAATCTGTAGTGATTGTAAAAGAAGCACAACATCTTAGCCGTTCGATAGATCAGTTGGAAATGTATGCAAATCAAGTACAAGATTCAACGGTTTTAATCATCAATTACAAAGGAAATTCACTTGATAAACGCAAGAAAATCTATAAAATTCTGAATGAAAAAGGGTATTACCACGAATTCAAAAGGATTTATGAAAGCGAACTACCTGCTTGGATAGAACAGAAAGTTGCAGCTAATCAATTTAAGATTGAACCAAAAGCAAAGTTTCTGTTGACGGAATATGTAGGTGCAGATTTATCTCGTTTGAACAATGAATTAGAAAAACTCTTTACAATTGTTGGTGCGGATAAAACCATCACACCAAATCATATTGAGGAACATATTGGGATTAGTAAAGATTATAATGTTTTTGAACTTCGCAATGCAATCGAAACGAAGAACATCGAAAAAGCATTCAAAATCATTAAATATTTCGAAAAAAATCCGAAGGATAACCCGTACGTCGTTTCAATCACAACAATTTTTAACCTATTTACAAACATCATTCAAATTCATGTTACGCCAGATAAATCAAAACAAAATTTGGCAAAAGTATTAGGAATTAATCCCTACTTTGTACAAGGAATGATAACGGCTGCGAGTAATTATCCGTTAAAAAAAACTACGAGAATTATCTCATTTATTCGCGAATATGATTTGAAAGGAAAAGGTGTTGGAACTACTGGAAATGTGACGCCAAGCCAATTGCTGATTGAATTAGTGTATAAAATTATGAATCTATAATTTTCATCTATTTATAGAATCGAGAAAACTAAATAAGAAATACTAAATTTGTAAAAAAATAAAACAACACAATGGAAAATAACGTAAGAGATGTTATCATAATAGGATCTGGACCTGCTGGTTATACAGCGGGAATTTATGCTGCACGCGCGAACATGAATCCTTTGATTTTAACTGGTATGGAGCCAGGTGGACAATTAACAACAACAACAGATGTTGAGAATTTTCCAGGTTATCCAGAAGCAATTACAGGACCAGAATTGATGGCTGATTTACAAAAACAAGCTGAGCGCTTTGGAACTGAAATAAAATACGAATATGTAACGGAAGTAACTTTTGGAGAAAAAGAAGGTGATGTACATATTGTAAAATCAAACAATGGAACTTACCAAGCGCGTTCTATCATTATTTCGACAGGTGCAACAGCGAAATATTTAGGATTAGACGATGAAACTAAATACGCTGGTAGCGGTGTTTCGGCTTGTGCAACTTGCGATGGTTTCTTTTACCGCGGTAAAGATGTTGCTGTAGTTGGTGGTGGTGATACCGCTGCTGAGGAAGCTACTTACTTATCAAAACTTTGTAACAAAGTTTATTTATTGGTTCGTAAAGAAGAAATGCGCGCATCTAAAGCTATGCAAGATCGTGTTACAAATACACATAATTTAGAGGTTTTATACAACCACGAATTAATTGGTTTAGAAGGAAACAATGTTGTTGAAAAAGCTAAAATCATCAACAATATTACAAATGAAGAAAAAGAATTAATCATTGATGGAGTTTTTATCGCGATTGGGCATAAACCAAATACAGAATTATTCCAAGGGAAATTGGATATGGACGAAACAGGATACTTAATCACACAAGATCGTTCGTATAAAACAAATGTACCAGGTGTTTTTGCTGCTGGAGATGTACAAGATTCTGTTTACAGACAAGCAATTACTGCTGCTGGTTCTGGTTGTGCTGCTGCTTTGGATGCTGAGCGTTATGTTGCAGAATTCTTTGAAGCATAATTATATTTTTAATAACATATCAAAAAAACTCAACCAATTGGTTGAGTTTTTTTGATTCTTATTGTCTAAATCGTTCAAATTGATGCCAATATTTATCTAATGTAAATAGAAATTGAAATCTCGAAGCAACTACAGATTTTATTACAAATATGTCAAAATATTTCCTCTGGTTTTCAACCAACCTGTGATACTATATCTTGGTCGATTAACAGTTTTTACTTCGTGCGGAATAGTTTTACTATCAAAAACAGCCAAACGACCAGCAAGAGGTAAAATATCTAATTCTTTTTCAACCTTATTTTCATCTGCCAAATACAAGGTCAATTGTCCGCCAAATTCATCTTTCCATTCTTCATCATTCAAATACAAAACAATAGAAAGTGTGCGTCTATCATCATTCTTAAAAGCATCAACATGTTTTTGGTAAAATGTCCCTTCTGGATAAATAGCGTAATGAAATTCACTTTCCTCAATGCCCATGTAGCATGTTAAATTGAGATAGTCAATAAAATCATTGATTTTTGAGAAAAAAATTTCTTCCGTTTCTGTTTTATTTTCTTCATCAATCCATCTGATTTTATCGCCTCTGATTGATTTTATAATTTGTTCGTTAACCGAACTTCCGACAGCAGCTTGATGAAAATCTTTTTTATTTTCTTTTCGAATTATAGCTTCGCGAAGTTGCTTTGTTTCCTCTGTTGAGAAAAAAAAGTCTGAAATAGAGTATTTTTGATTTGATAAGTCATCAATAATCTTTTCATAAATTGGGTTTAATGTAATATTACTCATTCATTATTATGAAAACTTCAGTAAAAGTATATTTTATTACGAAAAACATAATCATATTTTTAAGTTTTTTTTCAAAAAAAGGACATAAAAAATCTGTCCTCAAAAAATAGTTTTAATTATCAATTACTTAAACCAGTCAACTTTATTCAACTGATAAATAAAATTTAACTTTGGCTCTTCTCCAAAATATTCAATTTGTTCTTCTTTCACTTTTTTACAACCCAAACGCTCTACTGCAATTTGCGAACGTACATTATCAGCGCCAACATGTAAATAAATTTTGTCAACAAACTGAAAAATATAATCAAACATTAATTTCTTAACAGACGGATTAAAACCTTTTCCCCAACAATTCGTCGAATAAAACGTATAACCAACCAAAATAGATGAATCTTGCTCATCATAATCGTAAAAACGAGAGCTACCAACAACTTGATTTGTCTGTTTATCAATAATCTTGAAAGCACCTTTACTTTGAATTGCACCTTCGAAAAAATTCATAAAAACATCTCTTTTCCAACGATTTTTATTTGGGTGCTGTTCCCAAACTTTCGGGTCTGAAGCAGCTAAATAAAGCGCTTCAAAATCATTATCGTTGAGCGGTTGAAGTTCTACTAAATCATTTTCTAAATTGGGCTGAATATTTATCATTTGTTTCATTTAATACAATACTAATTTACATTTTTCTTATACGATATTCATTAAAAATGATAATTAATTCATTGAAAATTTTTACATAAACTTTCTTAAAATGAAATCAGATAACTAAACTCAAAAAACAATTGGACTTTTATGGGAAGTCTATGAAAAGAAGCAAATTCTAGAAAGATTTCAAAGAACTTAATTAAAATGACAACCGAAGGATATACCCTTAAAGTTATTAAGATTGGACAATTAGAACTCTATAACCACAACAAGTTTCATTCAGAATTTTGTAGACGCTTATATAAAAAGGCTTGAACAATTAACAAAATAAATCTTGAATTTTATTGATTATTATTATACGACTAACTAACTTCACAGAAAAAATATGTTTTTAAATTTTGAAGATAAAGCCAGTCTTATTTCTAAACTAAAAAGTTTAAAAGTAGATCAACAGCCAGAATGGGGAATTATGACACCTCAACACATGGTTGAACATTTGATTGTAACCACTAAAATTTCAAATGGAGGTTTAACAGTACCTTGTCGAATTCCTGCAGAGCAAATACCCCAATACAAATCCTTTTTATTAGAATCTGATCATGAAATGCAAAAGGGGATAAAAGCAAATGGAATGGAAGGTTTACTAGATTTACGTTACCATTCTTTAGAAGCTGCAATAGAAAAATTAGAACAAGAAATTGATAAATTCAATTCATATTTCACAGAAAATCCTGATGCTAAAATTGTCAATCCTGTTTTAAATGATATTGGATACGAAGATTGGAAAATATTTCATAAAAAACATTTTACACATCATTTCAAGCAATTTGGTTTGATATAAAAAATACAATAATCAAAAAAGCTTTCTCAGAACTGAGAAAGCTTTTTTGATTATTAATTAGGAAAACTCATCAAAACTTTTCATCTTTGTCTTTCAATGGGGTGCTAAAAAGCTGAGAATATACCCAAGAACAATTTTGTTCTATACCTGATCCAGATAATGCTGGCGGAGGAATTGATGTTAGCAATAACTTCTATCTCCTCATCAAAACAAATTATGATGAAGGAAATTATTTTACACACAACTTGGCTTGAATGGCTAGGTGTCACATTTTCTATTTTTCAAGTCGTATTGGCGAGATTCAATAATCCAAAAAATTATTTATTTGGAATTGCAGGAATTACATTATCGCTTTTCGTTATGTTCAATTCTAAGCTATATGCCGAGTTCACTCTTAATATTTATTATTTAGTGATGAGCATTTATGGTTGGTTATATTGGCAATTTGGACAACAAAAACACGAAATTGAAATTACGATAACCAACAAAAAAGAATGGGGAGTTGTCACAGGAATTGTTTTAAGTAGTTTTACTATTTTTTATTTAGCACTTACACATATCACCGATTCTGACGTTCCAATTTGGGATTCAATCGTAAGCGCATTTGCATGGGCTGGTATGTGGTTAATGGCAAAACGTAAACTCGAAAATTGGATTTTGTTGAATATTAGTAACATTATTTCAATTCCATTAATGATTCACAAAGATTTGTATTTATATGCTATTTTATCGTTGATTTTATTCTGTGTGGCGATTTCTGGATATTTTAATTGGAGAAAAATTTTGAATGAAAATAATGCTTGATATTCCCAAACTTCAAAAAGAATTATTGAATAAAGAATCCTTTAATCAAGTAGTTCTCGATCATATTTATACTCAAAATTGGTTGAATATTTGGGTTCCGAAACAATACAATGGACTTGGCTTACATTTTTCTGAAGGATTAAAAATTCTTCAATCAGTTGCTAAAATTGACGGAAGTTTAGGTTGGTTTATAACGCTTTGTAGTGGAGCAAATTATTTTTCTCGAAATCTAAAACCCGATATTGTTTATAATTTATTTTCATCACAAAAAACGTGTTTTGGTGGAAGCGGAATGCTTGGTGGAACTGCTGAAAAAGTTGGAGATAAATATATCATAAACGGTTTGTGGCATTATGCAACTGGCGCTCCTTACCTCACTCATTTTACATTAAATGCGAAAATAATCGAAGATGGAAAAGAGAAATTGGATAAAAATGGTGAACCAAAGTTTTTGTCATTTATTTTAAATAAATCTCAAGTTAAATTAATTTCAACTTGGAAATCAATGGGAATGGTTGCTACATCTTCTCATAGTTTTGAAGTAGAAAATGAAATCGTTCATCAAGATTATAGTTTTATTTATAATGAATTTTATAGTGATGATTTGGTCGAAAAAATACCTTTCCGAATTTTTGCTGATTTAACTTTATTGGTAAATTATCTTGGAATGGCAGAACATTTTATCGAAAAAAGTTTAGAGATTATTCAATACCAAAAACAAACTAATTTTGATAATTTCGTTATTAAATCAACTTCGAAAACTATTGAATTTGCTAAAACAATAGAAAATTTATTGACAAATAATTCTCCTATTTCAGAAGAAATCGAAACTGAAATTCATTCATTTGGAATAGAAACTGTTGAGAAAATCACTCAATTTATCATTGAAATTTATCCACAACTTGGGATTAAAGCTTCAAAAATAAATGAAGAAATCAATCAAATTTTCAGAGATTATTTTACCGCAACCCAACACCGAAATTTTAGACAAAATATTCAACTCAAATAGTCTATTTATCTATATTTGCAAAACTTTTGGCTGCGTAATTTAATGGATAGAATATCAGATTCCGGTTCTGACAGTATGAGTTCGAGTCTCATCGTGGTCACAAAATAAAATTACAAAACCTTGGTATACAATTTTATAATAAATAAACTCTACATTTTTGTTACCTAAAACGTACCCTAAAATAGAATTTAACAAAAATTAAAGCTATTTTAATCTAATTGTATTCAATTTTTATCAAAGCAAACTTATAGGGGGAATATCAAAAAAATATTCTACACAACCACAGGAATCTATATAGTAGGGTGCGTGTTTTTAGGGTAAATTTGAGAACGATATATAAAAAGGATATAGTTTTTATAAAAGAAACTGATAAGGTTATCAATAATAAAAGCAATACTAGACAGAAGCCTCTGTAATTAAATCAACAACTTTTACTTCTAAAACGTCAGCAATTCTTTTTAAAGTTAAGATTGACGTTGAAATCTCAGCACGTTCTATTCTCCCAATTTGATTTTTTGATAAATCGCACTCGGTAGCAAGTTGAAACTGTGAAAGCCCACATTCTTCTCGTATTATACGAATTTTAGTACCAATAAGTTGAAGATATTTTTTATCTGCTGAATTCACATTTTAAAATTCATCAGATTATTTTTTACTATTGGACACTTATTTGGGGTATTTTTAATTATGTTTGCAATATTAAATTTTATCGTTTTATGGTTTTACGTAAAATCACGAAGGATTGAATCAATAAATTAGCAAAAAAAAAGCAACTATATTAATGACGAAAAAATACGTTATATGTTATCTACCGAATTCATTTCTTGGCAAAAATCTGAATATGATTTAACAGCCGAACCTGTTATCATTAAATATCAAGATTTTATTATAAAATTAATAAAAGATGGAGATATGAAAATATTTAAATATCTTGACCAAGAGACTAAATCAATGTCAAAAATTGATAGTGTATCTAAAATGGACCCTATTATCTACCAATTATACAAACTAGATTTCGGTGAACCTGAATTAGCAATAGATGATAAATATATAAAAACATCAAAAGAACAAATAATTGCACAACTTTTTTCTCCAAGAGTTGTCCTAACATGTGTTGTATATGTTAATAGTAATAAAAAAATAATAATGCAATAGAACGCAATAATCCAGGTGGTTGCTTATCTGTAATAATTGCGTTTGTTTTTGTCTTGTCTTATATAATTTA
>NZ_JAOCDF010000002.1:0-152751 GCF_029840775.1 Empedobacter sp. GD03865 | reverse complement strand
CAATGCTTCTCCTTTTACATGTATGAATTTTAAAAATCATGTATCAAAAAAAAACTATCGATGGGTTAAATGGAGTAGAATAGTTCTTTGTTCTATTTTAGTCGGAGTTTCTGTAGGTTTGCTTACCTTAATGTTTAAAAATTTAGTAGAACAATATGAGCATTTACTTTTAGATAAAGCAAAAAAAAATAATTTATTCTTTGTTATTTTTCCATTTATAGGATTAACATTGATTTATTTTTTGCGCCAGTTTGTTTTTAATAAAAAGAAAAATAAAGGTATTACTGAAGTATTGGAAGCTCTACGCTCTCAAAAAAAGATTCCTTCTTATAAAGTTTTTTCACATTTTTTTAATGGATTTCTTACCGTTATTTTTGGAGGAACAACAGGAATCGAAGTTTCCACTGTTGTTGCTACAGCTACTTTGGGTGATATGGCTTCCCGAAAAGATGTCATTTTCAAAAAATATCGTAAAGAATTTATGGGAGCTGCAATTGCGAGCGGGGTCACTATTTTATTTTGTAGTCCGTTGGCAGGAATCTTCTTTTCCTATGAAACGATAGGGAAACAAAAAAGCAACGTTTTTTGGTTTACACACATTCTTAGTGTTACATTTTCAACTATTATTCTATTTTTGATGAATGCTCATCCTTTGATAGATCTTAGTCAGCGTGTAAAAGAATGGCATTATGAAGCAATACCATTTTTCATTATTTTATGTGGTTCAACAAGTATTTATGGTGTATACATGACGCGAATAGTCACCTATTCAAAGCGTATTTTATTATTTGAAAACCAACCCATACTTCAATTACTAATAGGTTCTATATTGTTGGGAATCGTTTTATATTTTTTACCCGAATTATATGGGTCTGGTTATCATACTATTGCTGAGTTAACCAAAGAAACAAATTATGTTGTAGAATTTGCTCTACTTGCATTATTTCTTGTAATTATAAAGCCGTTTACAACTGGATTTACTTTAAAACTGGGAGGTGACGGCGGTGTTTTTGCTCCGAGTATTTTTGCAGGTGCATGCTTGGGTTTGCTTGTAGGTGTTTTAACTAAAGTATATTTTATGCCTGATGTAATTGTTTTGAACTTTATAATATTGGGTGTAGCATTTACAGTAGCTGCGACTTTACATGCTCCATTTACAGCCATATTTTTAACTTTCGGAATTTTTAATTCTTACGTTTTATGGTTCCCGATTGTTGTATTAACTTTTATTAGTTATCTTTTATCAAAAAAAATATATCCTTATACTGTTTATACATTAATATTAAAAAATGACAAATAATTTTGATAAATTAATAGAGGAAGTTCGTGCATGTAAAGTCTGCGAACCTTTTTTGCCATTAGGTGCAAATCCTATTGTACAAGCAAATCCTATGTCTAAAATTGCTATTATTGGGCAAGCTCCAGGTTTAAGAGTTCATGAGACAGGTGTACCTTGGAACGATGCAAGCGGAAATGAATTGCGTAAATGGTTAAATGTAACAGTAGATCAATTTTATAATCCCGAACTTTTTGCATTATTACCCATAGGATTTTGTTATCCGGGAAAAGGGAAATCTGGAGATTTACCTCCAAGAAAAGAATGTGCACCTCTATGGCATACTAGTTTATTAGATGAAATGAAAGAAATACAGCTGATTTTATTAATTGGTCAGTATTCCCAAAAATATTATTTGAAGAATAAAATGAACAAAAATATTACTGAAAACATTTTAAATTTTAACGATTATTTGCCTGATTATTTTCCTTTGCCTCATCCGTCACCACGAAATTTTATTTGGATGAATAAAAACCCATGGTTCAAAGAAAATGTGTTACCTGAATTAAAAAATAGAGTTAAAAATATTTTATAAATAAGTACTTTTGGGTATATTGATTATTTAATTTATGCTATGATTAATCAAGATTTATTAATCCAATTTGGAGGAGAAATTAGAAATCTAAAAAGAGGAGAAATTATTTTAGAAATTGGACATTTTCCTATTTATTATTATCAAATAATAGAAGGTAAAGTTAAAATGAATAATTTTTCTGAAGAAGGTAAAGAATTTATACAGAATTTTTTTATTAAAGGTCAAAGTTTTGGAGAACCTCCTTTATTTATTGATGAGCCATACCCTGCTAATGCGATAGCGGTGACGAATGGAAAAATAATACAAATTTCTAAAGTATCATTCTACAAACTATTGCATTCGCGTCCAGAAGTATCTTTAGAAGTTAACAAGAGTTTAGCACGTCGTTTGTACTATAAGTCAATTATGGCCCCCGAAATATCGTCGCAAAATCCAGAAAGAAGATTGGTAAAACTATTCGATTATTTGCGTAGTCATAACCAAAATAATGAACCAGAATATTTAATTGATTTATCTCGTCAACAGCTGGGGGATTTAACAGGATTGAGAGTGGAAACTGTCATACGAACAATTAAACTCTTAGAAAAAAAAGGAGAACTTGAAATAAGAGGTGGTAAAGTAATTTTAATTGCTAAAGACTAAAATTTTCAATGATATAAAAAGCTGCCCAAGCCATAAATATTATAATAAAAACCCAAACCCAAATTGGTATTGTTCGTGGATTTTCGCTTCCTTTTATAATAAAACTTTGGTTTTTTCCTGTATCATAAGCATTAATCATTAATGGCAATACTCCATTCACTTTTTCATTATCAGAAAGCCCTTCTATATGAAGTATTGGCCCATTAGAAACGGTAAAACGAATAATTTTTAACCCTTCTTTTTGGTCAAACTTGCTTACTATTTTTAATAAATGTTCTCCATCCGTCAATTTAGTTGTATCTAACTTGAACGTAACTGGTGGAACCAATTCTGCAATAGGTTTTTCTTCTTTGTCAATGTACAAGTACACAGTTATATTTTTTTCTGACATAATCCCTTTTTTATTAAAATTTTAAAACAATATTTTTGATATGTTTTTTATCTTTTTCGCCAGGTTTAATAAGAAATTTAAACGAATAAAATAATGTATATAATGTAATTATAGTAATCAAGATCACAATGAACCAATTCCAATTTGATTCGGGACCAGTTCCATGTGTAAAATCTTGCGTAATTTTTGGTTGTTGAAGTTTACAGGCATCACATGCTTTTGCATAGCTATATAAACCTAACAATAATATTGTTTTATATTTTGTCTGTTTCATTTTATTTAATTTTGTCCATGATAGCTTTCACTTCTTCTACTGTTACTTTTTTTCCATTATTTCCCCAGCTTGCTTTCTCATAATTTATAATTGCAGTAACATCTTCTGGTGTAAAATGTGCATTTTCTCCTACAGCTGGCATAGAAGCATATTCTGGTCTTGGATCGTAACCTTTCATGATAATCGTAATATAAAGTTCTAAATTTTCTCCTAAAACAATTGGGCTTCCTTTTAATGGTGGAAATGCTCCAGGTAAACCTTCTCCATTTGTTTGATGACAAGTTGCACAGTTTGTTCCAAATAGTGCTTCTCCGTCAGGAAGATTTGAATCGGTTGAATTTCCTTCAGATTTTTTTTCTTTTTTATATAAAAATTTCACAGGCTCAACATCTTCTGTAAGTTTTACTTGTTGTAGACTGAAGAGATAAGCTACTAAATCTTTTGCTTCTCTTGAAGGAACAATTTTTCCTTTAATTCCTATTCTAAATTCATCTGGAACATTTACTTCTATCTCTCCTTCGTCCAAATAATCTTTTACATTAAATAACCATTTATAAGAAGGCATTACAGATTCTGGTACAACAGATCTTGGATTATATAAATGTGAATATTGCCATTCTAAACTTGGTTGCTTACGACCAATATTAGTTAAATCAGGTCCTGTTCTCTCTGTTCCCATTAGTGTTGCTGTATTCTGAAAAAAGCTAATACGTTTATTTCGTGCATAATCTGCAGCAATACTTGGTCTTTCTCCAAAAACCTGATCCATATCTACATTTCTGATCTGTTGTGTATGACAAGCTACACAACCTTCTCTTATATAAATTTGCTTACCACGAACTTCCTCTTCTGTAGAGACATTACTTCCTGGCAAAGGACGATTTATTTTCTGATTATTAAGTGCAGGTAGAATACAAATAATCAATGTTAGAAAAAGAAAAAATGCCAATGCGGAAAGAAAAAGCTTTTTATGATTATTAAAAAAATCCATTATAATGTTGTTTTTTCTATATTAATAATATCTAAAAGTTCAGCTGGTGATTGCGGTATTTTTATTTCCTTTTTTGGTTTTAACATTCTATAAAAGTTATAAGCGAAAATAAAATGAGATATCCACATCATTGTACCTCCTATAGCCCTCCATAACCAATAGGGCATCATTAAAATTATACCTTCAAGAAACGGTTTTTTATCCATCCATAAAATTCCTTTTTCTGTAGATCCTATCATCAACGAAACAATATAAACAAGTAAACCTATTAATGCAAACCAAAAATGTAAACCAACAGTAATACTTGGTGGTTCATGAGAAGTAAGTCTCGGTACAAGTGTATAAGTAAATGACCATAACATAAATGTGATAATACCATACATAGTTAAATGAGAATGAGCAACAGTGAAGTCGGTAAAATGCCAAACAAGATTAGTTACCCGAAATGCTTCTACAGTTCCTTGCATTGAACCAGTGAAATAGAAAATAATTGAAACGACATAAAATGGTAGTACATAACTTAATTTTAATCTGTGCCAAGAACCTCGAATAGTCATCATAAAATTAATGCTTCCTGCAGCTACAGGTATTATCATACCTACGCTCGCTACAATTGCAATAGTTTGCATCCACCATGGAATAGCACTAAATATAAAGTGATGAGTTCCAATTAGAGTGTAAAATAAGATTTGAGTCCAAAAAGCAAGTATACTTAGACTATATGAGTACACTGGGCTATTAAGTTCTTGTGGAAGGAAAAAATACATTAATCCAAGATTAAAAAACATGAACCACATACCAACACCTTGATGCATAAAATAACCTTGTGTAATGGTTTCACCTAATCCATCTTGCCAAAACGGAAGATAAGCAACAAGTAATATGACAACAACAAACATCATTGCAGATACTATATACCAATTCGAGACATAAATTTCTTCTGTTTTTCTTGATGATATTGTTTGGATATGATTATAAATACTGATAATAATTCCTATTGCAAAAAGAAGCATAACTGGCCAAACATATTCTCTGTATTCTCCACCGCTATTATTTATCCCAACCATTAAACAAATACTTCCTAATAAAACAGCTGAATTCATCAAAATTAGTGAAGTATAAGCTATTTTTAAGCTAAAGATTTTTGTATTACCTACTCTTGGAATAACATAATAGGAAAAACCAACCATAGCAACAGATGCCCAACCCCAGAAAACAATATTCGTATGTACGGGTCTTAATCGAACAAAGCTTAACCAACTAACATGATCAGCATCAGGTGCGACAAATTTTATTCCCAAATACTCTCCTACGGTTGTTCCTATAATAAGCCATAAAATACCACATCCTAAGAACCAAAGTATAAGTTTTTTTTCGTTGTTAGGAATAACTATATTTTTTCTTTCTTTTCGTTTGGTTTGTAAAAAACGAATATCATGTATTTCATTTGTTTGATCTACTAATCCACGTGGATCTTCAACAGAATTATTTAATGAAAGTTCGTTTCCTATTAGTTTAAACTCAAGTTCTATCTTTCGTTTTTCAAGAGCCGCCACTTCTCCTGGTTGAAGATTCTTTAAATCTTCATAGATTTTTTTTAATTCTTTTTTTCTTAACACATTTGATATAATGCTATTGATTTTAATTAAAATAAGAATCAAAGCAAAAAATACAGGAATAAAGAAAAACAAGATAGTCAATTGAAGACCAGGTTCATTTAATAAATTATCCATTATAGTTCTGTTTATATAATTTTGATTTTCTAATTTACATAGGATAGCGTAACAAGACTTATGCGTGTGGTCATAGGTGTGTTAAATAATTGTACTTGTGTCTTTTACAGAAATTATTTATTTAATATTCATCTTATGAAAAGAAGGAAGCCTTATGGAAGAATTATTATTAAATAGAAAAATAGAAGAGTCTTATCGTAGAAAATATTAACCAATAAATTAAAATTTAATTTCTGAAAATTTAATTCTCAATACTTATATCTACTTTTTACAATACTTTAATTTGCATCAAGATTTCTCGAAGGTCATATGAATTCATTTGAAAAATAATAAGAATAAAAAGAGAAAGGAAGTTTTACATTTTAAATTTAAAATCGTAATATTGCGATGTAATAAAAAGAGAAATGGGAATTACTAAAACAGAGATGTTTACAGAAGAACAAAATAGATTAGCCGTGCTGTTTAAGGTTTTGGGACATCCGGCTCGTATTGCTATTTTACAACATATTATCAATCAAAAAGCGTGTATTTGTAACGATTTGGTAGATGAATTGGGCTTAGCACAAGCAACTATTTCTCAGCATTTAAAAGAATTAAAAAATATAGGAATTATACAAGGTTCTATAGAAGGAAAGTCTGTTTGTTATTGTATTGAAGAAAAAGTATGGAATGAGATACAAAACGAATTAGTCACTTTCTTTAATCAAGAGGTGAAAGTTAAACAATGCTGTTAAAGGCATTTTTTTTTTATCTATATACATCGTAATATTACGATGAATAAAAAAGAAAATAAATTTAAAATTCAATTCATATGACACTTGAACAAATTAAAGAAATATTGCCAAATTTAGACAATGTTGAATTTCAATTAGAAGATGGAACATTTGTACCAGAACATTTCCATGTAACAGAAGTAGGGCAAATTACTAAAAATTTTATTGATTGTGGAGGAACAATACGAAACGAGAAAGCTGTGAATTTCCAACTATGGAATGCCGACGATTATGAACATCGCTTAAAACCAAATAAATTGCTTCATATCATCGAGCTTTCTGAAAAACAGTTGGGAATCGAGAACAGTGAAATAGAGGTAGAGTATCAAGCTGAAACAATTGGGAAATATGATTTAGAATTCAATGGTAAAAACTTTGTCTTAAAAAACAAACAAACAGCTTGTTTAGCAGAGGATGCATGTGGTATTCCAAATCAAAAACCAAAAGTGAAATTATCAGAGATTCAATCGTCTTGTTGCACACCAAATTCAGGATGTTGTTAAAATTCTAACTAAACAATGTATTCAATACTAAAAGAAAACATAATCAAGTTTCAAAATTTTGATCGAATATCTACCGACAGAAAGGCTGTTTTGCAGCCTTTGGTAGATTATATTCAACAGAAAATAAATGATAATCAAGCTGTAAATCTCAACTTTATTTGTACACACAATTCACGTCGAAGTCATTTTTCACAAGTTTGGGCACAGGTTTCTGCTTCGTTTTACAACATACAAAATGTATATTGTTATTCAGGTGGAACAGAAGAAACGGCGCTATTCCCGAAAGTAGTGGAAACATTAAGGAATCAAGATTTTACTATTTTCAAAATTGAAGAAAGTACAAATCCGATTTATTCCATTAAGTTTGATGAAAATACACTTCCAATTATAGGCTTTTCAAAGAAATATGATCATCCATTCAATCCTAGAACATTCGCAGCTATTATGACTTGTTCGCAAGCAGATGGAGATTGTCCGTTTATTGCAGGAGCTGAAAAAAGAATACCGATAACATTTGAAGATCCTAAAGTTTCAGACCATACAGCAGAGCAATCAAAAGTGTATGCAGAAAGAAGTTTGCAGATAGCAACAGAAATGTTTTACGTTTTTTCTCGAGTTATATCACCCGATAATCGCTTTTTACCTGCTTCTAAAAATTCTTTATTCCACTTATAAAATTGAGATTGACTTATACTATATTTTCTACAAAGTTGGGCTATGGAGTTTCTGCTCGTTAAGCTTCCATTACAATTAAAATTTGTTCTTTGACTTCTTTTGCAAACTCAACACCATTACCATCAGGTAATTTTACATCACATAAAATAACTTCAGGAGTAAGTGTTTTAATTTTTTTTATCCCTGATTTTAAATTTTCTGCTTGATGTATTTCAAAACCTTCTAATTCGAGCTAGGAGTGTTCTGATTTTTGTTTTATCGTCTATGATTAAAATTGAATGCATTCTTATTACTTGTGAACAATGAAGGTATTATTTTATGCATATAGCTTTTATAAACTCATTATTTTTTTCTTCTTCAAACTTTTTCAAGAATTCCAAAAATATATCGAATGTGGGATTGAGTAACTTTTGAATCCATTGAAAGGAATTTGATTATTTACTATGTTTTTTATAAATCAATCGTCCGTTCTATTTTTATTTGTTCCAAAAATGCTTCGTCGTGTGATACAACGATTAGCGTTCCTTGATATTCGTTTATAGCTTTTGTCAAAATTTCAATGTTCTGAATATCCAAATTATTGGTAGGTTCGTCCAAAATAATAATGTCAGGAGCTTTACTGTTTATTGTTAAACAACAAAGTAATAAACGCATTCTTTCACCACCACTCAACATTAAGCAAGGTTTCTCTCAGTCGTCTTTTGAAAATAAAAATCGGTTTAAACGAATCTTGATTTCATGTTCTTGTAATGCTGAGGTATTGAATTGTTGTGCTTGCTCATAAACTTTTAGTTTATTATTAAGTAACGAATAATCTTGGTCAATGTAAATGGATTTATTTTCTGCTCGATAAATTGTTCCTTTTTGCGGTTTTATCTTACCTAAAATAAGCTTTATCAACGTGGTTTTCCCTGAACCGTTTTTTCCTTTTAATGCAATGCGTTCGCGACTTGTAATCTCAAAATTTAAGTTGTTTTTCCAAATCAGTTTATCGTTATAACTAAAGTTAACGTTAGTTGCGGTAAATAAAACTTTTCCTTTATGTAAGTCTGAATGATCAAAACCAAATTTCATTTTATCTAAAGGAGATAAAGAGGAGCGAAGCGTTTGTAAATCTTGAGAAATTCCATTAATTTTTTCTGCATGAACACCTTTTAATTTTGATGTACTATTTTCGGCATTATTTCGCAAAGTGTTCATCATTATTCGAGCAACACCTGATTTTTCTTGTTTACTTTTTCCACGATTATCCAATTTTTGTTGTCGTTCTAAAGTATCTCGTTCTTTCTCTTTGGCTTTCCGCAATGCTTTTTCTTTGCTTTGAATATCTTGATTCAAGGCATTGTTTTCAATCTGTTTTTGAGCTTTATAAAAGTCGTAATTTCCACCATAAACTTTAATCCCGTTTTTACTTAACTCATAAACACTATTTAGAAGGTTTAGAAGTTTTCTGTCGTGGCTTACGATGATTAACGTGCTTTTTGTATCGAGAACTAGATCATATAAAAGTTGACGACTTACATTATCGAGATGATTGCTAGGTTCATCCAATAAAATTAATTCGGGCTGATGAATGGAAATTCCAGCTAAAAAAACTTTTGTTTTTTGTCCACCACTTAGAGTTTCCATTTTTTGATTCAAGTCCAAATCGTTGAGTTGCCAATAACTTAATGCTTCATTGCAACGGTCTTCGATTGTCCAATCATCATCGAGTGAATTGAAATTATCTTCACTTGTGTTTCCGTTTAAGATTTCGTTCAAAGCACTTAATTTATCTTCGATTTTCAGTACTTGAGCGATCGTCAACTGATTGAATTGTCCGAAAATTTGTGGAACATAATAAGGTTCAGTTTCAATGTTTATTAGACCATTTGATGGTTGATATTTTTTAGCGATAATTTTCAATAAAGTAGATTTTCCTACTCCGTTGTTACCAATTAAAGCAATTTTTTCTTGATTTTGTACTGTTAAATTAATGTCGCTAAACAGTATATTCTTGTTTGGATGTAGATATGAAATATTTTGTAAAGTAAGCATAATTCCTTTCTTTAGAAGTGAAACAATACAGCAACCGTTTTGAGGTTGTTGTTCTGATTTGTCTGAAAGAAATTATTTTTTACATTGTGTCTTACTTAAATTTTGATTTTGCGAATATACGAACTTTATTTAATGAATAAGAAATCAGAGGGAAGTTAAAGATTAGCAACATAGGAACATAAAATGCTAAAATATTTATTTTACTTCTTTATACTCAACGCGCCTGAAGGACAATTTTGAAATTTGACTAACAAGTGCTTCGCTTGTTTCGTTTTCTGGTTTTAGCCAAGGTTTTTCTTTCGGATTATATACATTTGGAAGTAATTTTACGCAAATGCCTGCGTGTTGACATAATTCAGGCTTCCAGATTATAGTAATTTCTCTGTTGGTATATTCGTGTTGGCTGATTTTTTTGTTTTTTATGAATTGAAGTTACTTAAAAATTTTCAATGTTCAACGTTAAAATAATTTTAGTCCCAATATTTTGAGAACTCTCAATTCGCATTTTAATATCAGACATTTTAGCTAATTGTGTTGCAATATTTAATCCTAATCCAGAACCAGAAATATGGAGTGTTGAATCATTTTTAATTCGGAAAAATCGTTCTTGAACAAATTTTAAATCTTCTTGATTCATTCCAATTCCATTGTCTTCAAAAATCAATTCATAGCAATCATTTTCGATGTTAGAAAGAATTGTGATTTGACCTTTTAAGTTCGAATATTTTATGGCATTTGACAAAATATTATCTATAATAATCTCAAAAAATTCTTGGTAATTATCAATTTCATAAGCTTGAAGTTGTTCCGTATCAACAGAAATTTGTTTTTCTTGTAACAAAACATCAAAACGTTCAATTGATTTTAAAACTTCGGATTTTAGTTCAAATAAAGAAGTTTTTAACTCCAAACTATTATTTTCGACACGAGAAAGCAATAAAAATTGTTCCACCAAACGATCCAAACGATTCACTTGTTTCAATGTGTAATCTATTTTTTCATTGTATTGTTCAGGCGTGCGTTCGCGTCGAATCAAAATTTCCAACGTTCCTTTTATAATCGCTAATGGTGTTCGAAGTTCGTGTGAAGCGTCAGCCGAAAACTGTTTAGCTTTTAATATTTGAAACTCTAATCGATCTAACAATGAATTTATTGTCGCTGAAAGTTGAAATAATTCATCTTTATTTTTAGGTAATTGAATGCGTTCTGAAAGATTATTTTCTGTGATAGACTGTGCTGTATGAATCACATTGAAAACAGGTTTAATCGATTTAGCAGCAATAAAACGAGCTAAAAGAAACGTCAATAAAACCGAAATAGGAAAGATAATAAGTAAGGCAGTTTTCAAATAATCTAGCGCCAATTGATTGTGTTTTGTCGAAACGCCGACGACCAAATATCCCACAACTTCGCCGTGATGAATCAATTTTGCTTGAGAAATTAATAACTGAATTGAATTATATTCGGCGTAAAATGGCTTATTTTCTGGTTCTTCATTGTTCCAATCCAATTGATTTTGCACCATGTTTGGAGAACTCTCAATCAGCTTGAAATTTTTATCATAAATTGAGATAAAAACAGGATTCAGTGCAATGTCTGTATGTTCAACTTCTTCCCATTCGCGCGGTTGAACAAAGTTTTCTAATGTTGGTTCGTGTAAAACATAATCAACGTGGCTGTTAATTTCTTCCTCCAACGTTTCGTACATCGTTTTGTTGATGCCTCGGTTTACCGAAAAATAAATTAAAGAGAAGATAATCAGTAAAATAACCGAAAAAGTAAGGCTGTAGAAAAGCGCAATTCTATTTTTTACCGAGAATTTTTTAAGCATCTTTCGAAATGTAACCAACGCCACGAATGGTATGTAAGCGCGGATCGTCTTTTTTTAGATTCAATTTTTTACGAATCGCATTAATAAAAACATCAATCACACTTGTATCGTATTCAAAGTGAATGTCCCAAACGTTTTCAATGATTTCTTTGCGTGTACAAATTCGGTTTTTATTCTTGAATAGGTAAGCTAAAAGTTGAAATTCCTTTAGTGTTAATTCAATTAAATTATTGTCTAAAAAAGTTTGGTGCGTTTCTGGATTGATTGAAATATTTCCGAAATTCAAAAGATTATTTGATTCATTTTGACGAAGATAAACGTTAATTCGTGCTACCAATTCATTAAAATCAAATGGTTTTTTGATGTAGTCATTTGCACCAGCATTCAAACCTTCAATCGTATCTTGAACTGTATCTTTCGCTGTAATGAAAATAATGGGTGTTTTTTGGTTCATATTTTCAGAATTTCGGATTGCTTTACAAACTTCTAATCCAGAAATATTTAAAATCATCCAATCTAACAAAATAACATCAAATTTCTCGTTGTTTATTTTCACTAAAGCATCTTCGCCACTTAAACAGTGCGTTGGCGATAAATTTTCTTCTTCTAAACCTTGAAGCATAAAATTGGCAATTCCCAATTCATCTTCAACAATTAAAACTTTTGGTTTGTTCATTTTCTAATTCGGAACAATAACATTTAAAGCATTCGGGACAATCGAAACTTCAATAGAATTTTGGTTAAAAATAACGGCTTCACCATCAACTTGTGCAATAGTTTTAGGTTGTTTGGAATTGAATTTTACTGAATTGATTTGCAATACTTTTGCTTGCTTCATTTTTTCAATTCGTTTTCCTAAAACACAAGCCGAAAACTGAATTTGTTTTATAAAATTAAGCTTTTTTACTGCAAGAAAGTCTAATTTTCCATCATTTAATTTTGCATTGGGTGAAAATGAGATGCCGTAACCCGCTTCGTTAGAGTTAGAGCAGAACACAAAATAAAAATCATCATCGAATGTATGTTGATCATCTAATTCGATGCTAAATTTTTTTGGTTGAAAGTTAAAAATTGCTTTTGTACTGGCAGTTACATATCCCAAAAAGTTTCTGGTTTTGGTTTGCGCATAATTGTTAATTACATCTGCATCAATTCCTAATCCCATGTTGCTGAAAAAGTATTTTTCGTTGATTTTTCCTGCATCAATTTTATTGATTTTTGCATTCAGAATCATTTCAAAAGCTTTTTCGGTAGATTTAGGGATATGCAAATTAGCCGCTAATCCATTTCCAGAGCCAATCGGAATAATTCCCAAAGCAACATTGTTACCAACCAAAGTTTGAGCGACTTCGTTTATTGTTCCGTCGCCGCCACAAGCTACTATTATATCAGGATTTTTTGTGAGAACTTGATTCGTAATTTCGGTTGCGTGACCAATACTTTCAGTCAAAAATGTTTCGTAATCAATATTTTTTTGACTAAAATAGTGTTGAATTTCAGTTTCAATCATTCGTCCTTTTCCCTTTCCAGCAATAGGATTGATGATAAAAATGATTTTATTTTTCATTTAATAAATGATTGCTAAATAAATAATCGGCTGTTTGATAATTAGATATGATAGAACGCTCGAAAATAGGATCAACCTTTGTATCAATTAAATTTTTGTCAATCCATTTGTATTGATTGATTTTCTTTTGATCAGATAAAATCGAAACATCTTCACCTTTTTTCATTCCTAATTTAATATACGTACCAACAAAAGAACGTGATTTGTATTGCGGATCAAAAATATCTTTTCCATAAAATTGAGATGTATATTTCCAATTGAACAACGAAAATAACGTAGGGAAAATATCAATTTGAGAAACTTCTTTTGTTACATTTTCGTTGGCGTGCGATTTTAAATTATAGATAAATGCCGGAATGTGATGATTTTTTACATCAATCGCATCTTTACCCGCGCTACTTGCACAGTGATCGGCAATAAACACAAAAACGGTATTACTGAACCAAGGTTTTGTTTTGGCTTTTGCAATTAAATCTCCAATCGCATAATCGGCATATTTCACCGCACCAGGACGACCAGTTCCAGACGGAATATCAATTTTTCCATCTTCGTATGTATAAGGTTTGTGGTTAGAAGTTGACATTACGAAAGCAAAAAATGGTTGTTTTGTTTTGTATTTTTCGTCAGCAACTTTGATTACTTTTCTGTAAATATCATCGTCTGCAATTCCCCAAGCATTTTCAAAAGTAACTTCATCATCATTAATATTGAAACGATTGGTGTTGATTTTATCACTTAAAACGCTACCACGACCACGATCGTAAATGTCAAAACCATTTCCTCCATAAAAAGCATTCATATTATCAAAATATCCATCGCCACCATAAAAGAACATATTGTGATATCCTTTTGCTTTGAAAACGTTCGAAATAGTATATAAATTTTGATTATCAACACGTTTTACAATACTGTTTCCAGGAGTAGGAGGAATTGATAATGTAACAGCTTCCATTCCACGTACAGTACGCGTTCCGTTGGCATACATATTCGAAAAATAGATGCTGTTATTTGCAATATCATTAAGATTTGGAGTGATTGATTTTCCGTTGAATTGCTCTTGCAAAAATGAAGCACTCATACTTTCCATTAACACAAAAATCACGTTTGGTTTTTGTTCTGGTTGTGATGGATTACTCGCTAAAATTGTTCTTCGTATTGGATTTTTGAATTGTTGATCGAAAACAGTTTTCGAATCTTGCAATTCAGATTTCATCACTGCAAAAGCATCTTCAATCGGAATAGATTTATAATGTTCGTCATATTTTAAATGATTATTTCGGAAAGCTGAAAAGAAAGAAAAGATTCCCGCTTTTGAAACTTCGTTGTTGTATCGATTTTCTGAAGTTGAACTACTATCATTATTTAAAAGAAACAATGAGCTAACCGCAAGTAGTAAATTGAACACAAAAACGCTAATTTTTTGACTTGTTTTTGGTTTGTTATGAAATGTGTTGTAAAAGAAATAACCTTTTTTTGTTGCGAAAATTGTCAAGCCAGTAATTAAAACAATTCCGCCAATTAAAACTGGTAAAGGATATGATTCTTGAATATTTTTGACAACTTCGTAGGTATAAATTAAATAATCGACCGCAATAAAATTGAATCGGCTTTTGAATTCGTCCCAAAATGTAACTTCGCCCCAAAATGTAAAATAAATGATTACCAAATACAATGTATAAACGAAATACACGAAAGTTCGATCAAATAATGAATTGACGAATTTGTTTGGTAAAATCATAAAATAAAATGATAAGAATAACGTGAAACAGCTTACAACGCTAATGTCGTACACCAATCCATAAAAAATAGTGTGCAATAACGAGCCAATATTCCAATCGAAATCACTTTTTACCCAAATTGCAAAAATTAGGCGTAGAATAAATGAAATTAGAATAAATAACGAACTGAAAAATAGTAAAATACTGTAACGTCCTTTTAAATTATTTGTAAACATTTTGTTTTTGAATTATTGTTCAAATATCTTGATATTTAATAGATTATTAACATGGAAAAGTGAATCTTAAGCGAATCTTAAGTTTGCGATTCTTGAATGAAAGATAGAAACTGAAAACGTTAATAATTCGTGAAAAAATGGTTTTGATTAGAAATAGTTGTAAATTTGTAATTGGTTTATAAAGTAGGTAGAATGGAAGAGATATTAATCAATGAAAAAGAAGAAAAGTTTTTAACATATTGGGAGAAAAGATTCTCTACAATTTTTAAAGACAATACAAGTTGGACAACTTTGTTTATGACAGTTAACAAAGCTACTTTTCCAGATTCATTAAATATAGAAACGTTTTGCAAAAAGTTTATGCAAGATTTCAATATGAAATTATCATATAAATATGATGAATCAGACAACGAATACGATTTGACAATTACAAGATAATTACGGAAAACGAAAAATCCTTATCAATTTTGATAAGGATTTTTTTGTTGTAAAAAGGGACATTTGATTGATAATCATGCTTAAATTTTAAGAAAAATATTTAACCAAAAAATTAAATAAAATATTGTTGATTTAGATTTGATTTTACTAATTAAAATGTTTAATTTTGCAGTTCACTTTTAAAGGTGATTTAGTTTTTAAAGTTTACAACATTTGTATAGCTCATAATAAGGTTGAGCGTCTCTACGGCAGACCATAAAAAATTGCCACTACAAATGAATTTTTTTTCTACAAAATGAGTCTTGAACCACTCTCGTTAGAAAATAGTTTGTTTGTTGATGTAGATGATACAAATGGTTTAAACACATTAAACCAAATAGTACAGCAAACAATACAATGAACCACAGACTTTTCATTCAGAAGAAATCAAATTTTGACGTTATCAGTCAGAAGACTACAATAGAACTCAAAAACCTTGTACCTACAATTGTGTGCAAGGTTTTTGTTATTTATGATCTATTTAATATAGAAGAAAGCCAATTACAAGAGGTTCAAAATAAGGTGTTTGTCGATCCTGTGACAGACGTTGTTTTCAAATACGTAGAAGATGCAGTTAACGAAAGCATTCCTTATTCTAAAAATTATTTTGCAACCGAATTTTTACCAGGTCAATATAATCAACGCGATGATTCTTCGGAACAATGTTTAGTGTTGATGAATGTTGAAAATGTAACCGTAAAATCTGGTTTACTATATGTTTTCAATGATGATTTGTCTGTGGAAGATTTAAAGAAAGTAAAAGATTACTTAATCAATCCAATTGAGTCGCGCGAGAAAGATCTTTCAAAAATGGAAATTCCAGCTAATCCAGAAGCTACAGAAGTTCCAATTATTGAAGGTTTTATTTCTGCTGACGAAAATAAACTACAAGACATTTACAACCAATTTGGATTATCGTTAGAGATGGATGATTTAGTTTTTATTCAAGACTATTTCAAATCAATCAATCGTAATCCAACCGAAACTGAGTTAAAAGTTTTAGATACTTATTGGTCTGATCACTGTCGTCATACAACTTTTGAGACGGAGATTACAGATGTTCAATTTAATTCTAAATTTAACGAAACACTTCAAAAAACATTCGATTATTACCAACAAGTTCGTCAAGAATTAGGAATAACTAAACCAATTCGTTTGATGGATTTAGCAACTGTGATGGGAAAATATCTTTCTCGTACAGGAGTTGTGAAAAATATTGATGTTTCTGAAGAAATTAACGCATGTTCTATTGTCGTTCCAATCGATGTAGATGGTGTTGAAGAAGAATGGTTATTACAATTCAAAAACGAAACACATAATCACCCAACAGAAGTGGAACCATTTGGTGGAGCTTCGACATGTGTTGGTGGAGCAATACGCGACCCTTTGAGTGGACGTTCTTACGTTTTCCAAGCGATGCGTATTACAGGAGCTGCAAATCCTTTAGAAAAAATTGAAGATACGTTACCAGGTAAATTACCACAACGTAAAATCTCTAAAGAAGCAGCAAACGGATACAGTTCTTATGGAAATCAAATTGGTTTAGCGACAACTTTTGTGAAAGAAATTTATGACGAAGGGTACAAAGCAAAACGCATGGAAGTTGGTTTTGTGGCTGGAGCTGTAAAAAAAGAATATGTTCGTCGTGAAGAACCAGTTGCAGGTGACCGAATTATTTTATTAGGAGGAGCAACAGGTCGTGATGGAGTAGGAGGAGCTTCTGGTTCATCTAAAACACACGATGGTCTTAAATTAGACGATTTATCAGCAGAAGTTCAAAAAGGAAATGCAATTGTTGAACGTAAAATTCAACGTTTATTCCGTAATCCAGATGTTTTAGCATTAATCAAAAAATGTAATGACTTTGGAGCAGGAGGTGTTTCTGTTGCAATTGGTGAAATTGCACGCGGAATTAATGTTAATTTAGATTTAGTTCCATTGAAATATGCTGGATTAAACGGAACAGAATTAGCGATTTCTGAATCTCAGGAACGTATGGCTGTTGCGGTTGAGGCTAAAGATGTGGAAACATTTATCTCATTAGCAAAAGAAGAAAATCTTGATGCGACTTGTGTTGCTGAGGTAACGGGAGATGATACAATGACTTTGGTTTGGAAAGGAACAAAAATTGTTGAATTAGACCGTAAATTTTTAGATACAAATGGCGTTCGTAAACAAGCTAAAATCGAAGTTACGGACGAAGAATATACAAATCCTTTTGAGAATAAAGCCTTCAATAAAGAAGCGTTTATTGCAATGATGCAAGAGTTAAATCATGCGTCGCAAAAAGGTATGGTAGAAATGTTTGACAATAACGTTGGACGTTCTACTATTTTGAATGCTTTTGGTGGACAAACAATGGATACACCAGAAGATGTTTCGGTACAAAAATTCCCAACAGACGGATTTACAAATGCAGTTTCTATTGCTTCATTTGGTTACAATCCTACAATTTCTCGTTGGTCAAATTATCACGGAGCTTATTTTGCGGTAATTGATTCGATGACAAAAATTGTTGCTGCTGGTGGAAATTACGCTGATATTCGTTTAACTTTTCAAGAATATTTTGAAAAATTACGTGATGAAGCTACGCGTTGGGGAAAACCATTTGCGGCTTTATTAGGAACGATTGAAGCACAAAAACAGTTCGGAATTCCTGCAATTGGAGGTAAAGATTCGATGTCTGGTTCTTACCAAGATATTGATGTTCCGCCAACGTTGATTTCTTTTGCAGTTGCGCCTTCTTTGGCTGAAAAAATTGTACAAGGAACTTTAGTTGAAAAGAATTCTAAACTTTCAGTTTTTATTCCAACATTAACAGAAGATTATTTAATCGACGAAGCAAATACAAAAGCTATTTTTGATTTTATCGGAACAATTAATGCTGATGTAAAATCGATGATGACGGTTAAATTTGGTGGAATTGCAGAAACTGTAGCGAATATGGCTTTTGGTAATGAAATCGGATTTGAAATCAAAACTGATTTAGATGTAGCAAAATATTATCCAGCTTCGATTGTAATTGAACATTCAGATGATTTAAATATTCCTGCTGAAATCGCTCAAAATTATCATGTTTTAGGTCAGACAAATGATTCAACTTCGTTCAACTTTAATGGAGAAGAAATTAATTTGATTGAATTAAAACAACAATGGAAAGAAACATTCAATTCATTGTTTCCATATAAATCAACTACTGAAACTGTTGTTGAGGAAAAAGATTTAAAAGCAGAACAAATTTGTTTTGCCTTCGCCGATCATAAAGTAGAAAACCCAAAAGTTTTCATTCCAATTTTCCCAGGAACAAATTCAGAATATGATTCAGCAAAAGCGTTCCGTAGAGAAGGAGCAATCGTTTCGACTTTGCCTTTCCGTAATTTAACACAACAAGATGTTGAAGAATCAGTTGATGCTTTTGTAAATGAAATCAATCAAGCCAATATTTTCTTTGTACCAGGAGGTTTTTCAGCTGCTGATGAGCCAGATGGATCAGGTAAATTTATTGCAACGGTTTTACGCAATGAGAAAATCAAAAATGCAATTCACAATTTATTAGAGCGCGATGGTTTGGTTTTAGGAATCTGTAATGGTTTTCAAGCATTGATTAAATCAGGATTATTGCCTTATGGACGTATTCAAGATTTAGAAGAAGATACACCAACATTAACGTTCAATGAAATTGGTCGTCACATTACACAATTAGCGAAAGTGAGAGTGAATAAATCGCACTCACCTTGGTTAAAAGGAATGGAAGGTCAAGAATTCTGGATTCCATTTTCGCATGGAGAAGGTCGTTTCGTAGCAAATGAGGTTGAATTAGAAAAGTTAATTGATAAAGGACAAATCGCAACTCAGTTTGTAGATTTGGATGGAAAATTAGCTGGAAAAATGCCTTATAATCCAAATGGATCTACGTTTGCGGTAGAAGGAATTGTATCGCCTTGTGGAAAAGTTTACGGACGAATGGGACATCCAGAGCGTTACGAAGAAGGATTATTCAAGAACATTCCAGGAAATGGATATATGAATATCTTCAAAAATGCGGTGGAGTATTTTAGAGGGTAGTTTATAGATATGAGATATTAGATGTTAGATTTGAGAAAATTTAACTTCTAAAAATTAAATAAAAACTTGTCATTCCGAGCTTATCGAGGAATCTAAAAAAGATTCTTCATTACGCTAAAGCTTCATTCAGAATGACAATTGGAAATAAAATAACGAATTTCGAATCTCGCATTTCGAATTTCTAAAAAAGAAACAAACAACAAACTAATACCAATTTCGATCCTGAACCAATCGAAATTAATCTCGAAAGTTAACCTTGAACAAGTTAATTTTCAAAACAAACAACAAACACGAAGTGGACTTTTTCATTTCAAACAAAACAAAAAAACGATGTAATGAAGTTAGAAATAAGAAACTAGAAGTTAGATGAATTATAACTTTGAATTTCGAAAATCGAGCTTCGAAAAAACAAACAACAACGATGAGCTTAACAAAAAAAGACTTCATTTACGAAGGGAAAGCAAAACAAGTTTACTCAACAGAGGAAGCAGACAAAGTAATTGTTTATTACAAAGATGACGCAACTGCATTTAATGCACAAAAGCGCGGAACTGTTGAGGACAAAGGAGAAATGAACAACAAAATTTCGACTTTAATTTTCAACTATTTGATTGAAAAAGGAGTTAAAACTCATTTCATCGAGCAGTTGAATGATCGTGAGCAATTGGTGAAAAAAGTATCAATTATTCCAATTGAAATGGTTGTGCGCAACTATGTAGCTGGGTCTATGGCTCAACGTTTAGGATTAGAAGAAGGAGCGAAATCTCCAGTTACAATTTTTGATATCTGTTACAAAAAAGATGAATTAGGAGATCCATTAATCAACGATCATCATGCAGTTTTATTAGGTGCTGCAACGTACGATGAGTTAGATGAAATGTACACACAAACAGAAGTAATTAACGAAGCGTTGAAAGAATTGTTCTTAAAAGCTGGTTTAATTTTAGCTGATTTCAAAATTGAGTTTGGTAAAGATGTTGATGGTAATATCATTTTAGCTGACGAAATTTCTCCAGATACATGTCGTTTATGGGATGTTGAAACAGGTAAAAAATTAGATAAAGACCGTTTCCGTCGTGATTTAGGTGATGTTTCTGAAGCTTATCACGAAGTATATAATCGTTTGACAGAAGTTTTAAAATAAACATTTTTTTCATTCTATAATGATTGATAAAAAATTACATAAAAGCCAATTAAAAGCTGAATATTTAACGAATTTCTACGAAAGAAATTTATTAAAAAAATATGCAGCCGATACTGTGGATAGTGTAAACGAAGAATGTGGTGTTTTTGGGGTTTATTCGCCAAATAATATCAACACATATTCTATTGCACAGTTTGGTTTATTTGCGCTTCAACACCGTGGACAGGAAGCGTGTGGTGTTTCTTTCTTGAAAGATGGAAACATTAAAACGGTGAAAAAAACAGGATTGGTATTAGACGTTTTCAAAACAATGGAAGCCGAGATTGAAGAATACCAAGGAAATGCTGCGATTGGACATACACGCTACACAACTGCTGGAGGTGGAAGTCGTCGTAACATTCAGCCACTTTACACGTACAATATTTATGGAAAACCTCATTTCTCTATTGCTCATAACGGAAATTTAATTGAAGTTGAAGCATTAAGAGCTGAATTAGAAGCAGAAGGTTTACCATTTTTAGCAACTTCGGATACGGAGGTTTTATTACGTTCTATTCAAAAATATTCGCATTTAGATATTGTAGAAGCTATACAGAAAGGTACAGAAAAGGTAAAAGGAGCTTATTCGGTTTTGTTATTAGCGAATAATCAAATGGCAGCTTTTCGCGATCCAAATGGTATTCGTCCTTTATGTTTAGGAAAATTGGACGATGCCTATGTTTTCTGTTCAGAAACATGTGCATTAGACGCTGTCGGAGCTGAATTTATCCGTGATGTAGAGCCAGGTGAAT
Organism: Empedobacter sp. GD03865; assembly: GCF_029840775.1. Lineage (NCBI taxonomy): Bacteria > Pseudomonadati > Bacteroidota > Flavobacteriia > Flavobacteriales > Weeksellaceae > Empedobacter > Empedobacter sp. GD03865. Next base: position 131,032 of record NZ_JAOCDF010000002.1, on the reverse strand, counting down.
TGATTGTTGTAAATGAACAAGGTTTGAAATCTTATTCATTAAATCAACCAACGCAGCGTAATATTTGTGCTTTTGAGTACATTTATTTTGCACGTCCTGACTCGAATATCGAAGGAAATGAAATCTACGATTTACGTGTAGAATCTGGTCGAAAATTATACGAACAATCTCCTGTTGCTGCCGATATTGTAATTGGTGTTCCAGATTCTGGGATCCCGTCTGCAATTGGTTATTCAGAAGCTTCGGGTATTCCTTACGAACCAATTTTGATTAAGAATCGTTATATGTCGCGTTCGTTTATCGTTCCTTCACAAGAAATGCGTGAACGTGTGGTCAACTTAAAATTGAATCCCATCAAAAATAAAATCAAAGGAAAACGTTTGGTTGTTTTAGATGATTCGATTGTACGTGGAACAACTTCGAAACTTTTAATCAAAATCTTAAAAGAAGCAGGAGCAAAAGAAATTCATTTCCGTTCTGCTTCGCCTCCAATTATTGCACCTTGTTATTTAGGAATTGATATGCCTTCTAAAGCAGATTTAATTTCAGGAAATAAGTCAATTAAAGAGGTTGAAGATTATTTGAATGTCGATTCGTTAGATTTCTTAACAGTTGATAATCTGATTGATTTATTAGGAAGTAAAGAACATTGTTTTGGATGTTTTACAGAAAAATATCCCGTAAATTATTCTAATGAAGAATGTAAAGAGGTAAAACCTTTGCATATAGATTAATAAGTTATACGAATTTCGAATCTCGTATTTCGAAAAACTAAATCATAATTAAAATGAGCAATACATATAAACAAGCCGGAGTAGATAAGGAAGAAGGTTATCAAACGGTATCGAAAATTAAAGATGCAGTTGCAGCAACACACAATTCAAACGTGTTGAATGGAATTGGAAGTTTTGGTGCATTTTACCAATTAGGAGGTTACAAAAATCCTGTTTTGGTATCAGGAACCGATGGTGTAGGAACTAAACTACGTGTGGCTTTAGATTCTAAAGTTTACGATACAGTTGGGATTGATTGTTTCGCGATGTGTGCAAATGATATTTTGTGTCATGGAGCAAAACCATTATTTTTCTTAGATTATTTAGCTTGTGGAAAATTAGATTCTGATATCGCAGCAGAAATTGTAGGTGGAATTGCACAAGCGTGTAAAGAAACTGGAACAGCATTAATTGGTGGAGAAACAGCAGAAATGCCAGGAATGTACCAAGTTGGTGATTATGATGTTGCTGGATTTTGTGTTGGAGTAGTAGAACGAGATGAAATTATCGATGGTTCTAAAATAAAAGCTGGACAAGTAATTATTGCGTTACCATCAAGTGGTTTCCATTCGAATGGATTCTCTTTGGTTCGTAAAGTTTTCCCAGATTTTAACGAAGAATTTGAAGGTAAACCTTTGTTCGAAACATTATTAGTTCCAACAAAATTATATCAAAATGATATTTTCAAAATCAAAGATGCTGGAATCGAAATGTCTGGAATTGCTCATATTACAGGAGGTGGATTAATCGAGAATGTTCCTCGTATTATAAATGACGGATTAACTGCTGTAATAGAAAAAGCAAAAATAAATGTACCAACAGTGATGCAAGAATTAGCTAAACGCGGAGGAATTGCAGAAAACGAAATGTTTGGAACATTTAATATGGGTGTTGGAATGGTTGTCATCGTTGACCAAACTGATGCTGAAAAAGTATTGAATATTATTGATGGAAGTGCGTTGATTGGAGAAATTCAAGAAGGTGCTGACAAAATTATATTGAAATAGTAGATTAAATAGTTTAAAAAAGCCGGATAAGATTTCTTATCCGGTTTTTTTATTTTTTGGGATTATTTGTTTTTGATTAAGATTGATCCTTGTTATAAAATTTTGTAGTTTTTTTCTTAAATAAAAAAGCTTAATTAAAATACAATAGCTTTTAAAGTTAATTCATTTTCTTTTTTTTAATTTATTAAGCATTTCCTCACCTCATTCAATCTTCGTATCTTTGCATTTCATTCAAAAAACTCCAAATTCACTCATAAGTTATGCAACAATCAAAGGCTTTGGCAATTCTAAAATCTGGTCGAAATGTATTTTTAACAGGTTCTGCGGGTGCCGGAAAAACTTATGTGTTAAATCAATACATTCAATATCTTAAACAACATGGCGTTCCTGTTGCTATAACGGCTTCTACGGGAATTGCTGCGACGCACATGAATGGTCAAACGATACATTCTTGGGCTGGAATTGGAATAAAAGATTATGTTTCTGATCGATATTTGGCTTCGCTTCGCGACAAGAAATATTTCCGAGATAAAATGGACAAAGTAAAAGTCTTAATTATTGATGAAATCTCGATGCTGCACCGAAATCAGTTGGATGCGGTTGATTATGTTTTGAAGTTTTTCAAACAAAACGATGAACCTTTTGGAGGTGTTCAAGTAATTTTTTCGGGTGATTTTTTCCAGTTACCGCCGATTGGTGAAGAGTGGGAAGAATCGAAAGATAAATTCTGTTTTATGTCCGATGCTTGGGTTCAAGCAAAAGTGCATATTTGTTATTTGACAGAGCAATATCGTCAAACAAATAATGCATTGAATGATATTTTGAATGAAATTCGTTCGGGGAATATTTCGCAAAAAACAGTTGATTTATTAGAAACTCGAATCGAATATTTTCCAGATGAAATAGATTCACAAACTCGTTTGTATACACATAATATGGATGTGGACCGAATTAATAAAGGTCAATTGATTAATATTGATTCTTCTTCCAAAACATTTGAAGCAAAAGTTGCGGGAAATCCAGCTTTGGTTGAGGTTCTTAAAAAATCTGTTTTAGCAGAAGAAGTTTTAGAATTGAAGATAGGAGCGAAAGTGATGTTTGTTCGTAACAATTTCGAAGTTGGTTTTGTAAACGGAACGCTTGGAAATGTTTCGGGGTATACTGAAAAAGACGAGCCAATTATCAAAACATTAGATGGAGAATTTTACATTGCAAAACCAGAAACGTGGGCAATAGAGGACGAAAGCGGAAAAGCATTGGCTTCATTCACACAAGTTCCGTTGCGTTTGGCTTGGGCGATTACGATTCATAAATCACAAGGAATGACGTTAGATTCTGCGTTTATAGATCTATCAAAAGCGTTCGAAAAAGGACAAGGGTATGTTGCACTTTCACGTTTACGAGATTTAAATTCGTTGATGTTACACGGATTGAATCAAACAGCTTTAGAAATTGATTCACTTGCAATGAAGGCAGATAGACGTTTTCAGGTTTTATCGAATGAAATGGATGAGTTTCTAGATGAAAAAGAATTGCAAAACTCTTGGGCTGCTTTTATCCGATATTCTGGTGGAACTTTGGATAAAAAACAAATTGCAAAAAATATCGAAAAGAATAAAACCAAAGAAAAAGGACAAAAGAAATCGACTTACGAAATTACATTAGAATATGTGAAAGAAGGTTTGTCTTTGGATCAAATCGCAGAGAAAAGAGGTTTAACTACTTCAGCAATTGTCGATCATATTGGTAAAATCAAAGAAAGTGAGCCTGATTTGGATTATTCAAAATTTAAACCTTCTGATAAAATTATTGATAAAGTTCGATTAGCGTATAGTGAAATCGAATTTGAAGAGAATAAAGTTTTAAAACCAATTTATGATTATTTCAATGGTGAAATTGGTTATGAAGACATCAAAAAAGCATTACTTTTTATAGATTAAATAAAAATTGTCAGTTCAAAAATCTAAATAACTGACAAAATTGGTCAAATTATTCGAAAGGAATAGTTGTTGTTAAAAGATAAGTATTAAAAATGAACGCTTTTTAAAAGCATCCATAATTTACAATTTATGTCAATAGAAAACAATAATGTAGTTTCAGTAAACTACTCATTACATACCATCGAAGCGAATGGTGAAAAAGTATTTGTAGAACAATCAAATACAGAAGAGCCATTAACTTTTTTATTTGGAGCTGGAATGATGATTCCAAAATTTGAAGAAGAATTAAAAGAATTAACAATTGGTGATAAAAAATCATTCGTAATTACTCCAGCAGAAGGATACGGTGAAAGAGTAGAAGAAGCTGTTGCTCAATTACCTTTAGATATGTTCAAAGAATCTGGATTGCCACCAGTTGGAGCAATTTTACCTTTGACTGATGATGCAGGAAATCAATTCCGTGCTTCAGTTGTAGAAGTGACAGAAGAGGCTGTAATTGCAGATTTGAATCCTCCAATGGCAGGAAAAACATTAGAATTTGAAGTTGAAATTCTTAATGTTCGTCCAGCAACTGAGGAAGAATTATCTCACGGACACGCACATGGAGTTGACGGAACTCAAGGGCACTAAAAAATATTTTCAAAAGGCTATTTCAATTTGAGATAGCCTTTCTTGTTTTTAATTGTGAATAAATCATTAATAAATAGATTAAATCCACGTTATATTTTTCGACTTGCATCAACTAAAATCTTATCTTTGTAAAACAAACAAGATTACTTACAAACAAACATGAAAATAGCTGTATTTGTTTCCGGTGGCGGAACAAATCTTCAAAATATTATTGATGCAGTTGAAGACGGAACGTTACCAAATGTCGAGATTTCGATGGTAATGGCAGACCGCGACTGTTATGCAATAGAACGATCGTTGGATAAAGATATCCGAACGTATGTCTTAGACCGAAAAACTTTTTCGGAAGATGCTGAACATAATTTAGAAGGAGAAGAAATCGACTTAATTGTTTTGGCAGGTTTTTTAACCATATTATCTCCAGAATTTACCTCGAAATGGGGCTCGAAAATGATTAATATTCATCCTGCATTATTACCAAAATTTGGTGGAAAAGGAATGTATGGCGCGAAAGTTCACAAAGCAGTTTTAGAAGCTGGTGAAAAAACATCAGGAGCAACTGTACATTTTGTAACGGCTGGTGTAGACGAAGGACAAATTATTTGTCAAGGAATTTTTGAAATTGAAGAAGGTGATGAAGTAGCAGATTTACAGCGTAAAGTTGCTGAGGTAGAAAGTGAAATCTACATTAAGGCAATCAAGCAAATCAGCGAAGCATAAAATATAGAATGCCTCAATGTTGTGTACATTGAGGTTTTTCATTTCCAATAAAATAGTAAACAAACAATAAACTTTAAAAACTAAACACAATGCAAAAACAAGCGCTAATAAGTGTTTCGGACAAGTCGAACTTGTTAGAATTTGCAAAATTCTTGGTTGAACAAGATTACAAAATCTTATCAACTGGAGGAACATTCAAACATTTACAAGACAACGGAATCGAAGTTACAGAAGTAAAAGATGTAACTGGTTTTCCTGAGATTTTAGATGGTCGCGTAAAATCTTTACATCCTGCAATTCATGGTGGTATTATGGCGCGTCGTTCGGACGAAAATCATATGGCAACAATTGCGGAACATGGAATTAACCCAATTGATATCGTTATTGTAAATCTTTATCCTTTCTTCGAAAAGATGAATACAGGTCTTTCTGAAGCGGAAATGATTGAATTTATTGATATCGGTGGTCCATCAATGTTACGTTCTTCTGCAAAGAATTTTTATGATGTAACGGTTGTAACGGATGTGAATGATTATGAAGTGGTGATGAATGAAATTCGTGAGAATGGTTCAACTTCTATCGAAACGCGTAAATTATGTGCTGGTAAAGTGTTCAACTTAACTTCTGCTTACGATGCGGCGATTTCTACTTACATTTTAGGAGAAGATTTCCCTCAATTTTTAGAGTCTTCTTACGAAAAAGTGATGGATTTACGTTATGGAGAAAATCCACATCAAAAAGCGGCTTATTACGTTGATAAAACGAAAAATGGCGCAATGAAGGATTTCGAATATTTACAAGGAAAAGAACTTTCTTTCAATAATATTCGTGATATGGATTTGGCTTATAAAGTGGTTTCAGAATTCGAAGAAACAACTTGTTGCGCAGTGAAACATTCAACACCTTGTGGAGTGGCGATTGGAGATAATGTTTTAGAAGCTTATGAAAAAGCGTATGAATGTGATCCAATGTCAATTTTTGGTGGAATTATCGCTTTCAATAGAGAAGTTGATGGAAAAACGGCAGTTGAATTAAATAAAATTTTCTTAGAAATTGTGATTGCGCCTTCATTTACAGAAGAAGCGTTAGAAATTTTTAAACAAAAGAAAAATTTACGAATCATCAAAGTGAAAAATCCTGTTTCAGATAAAGTAACTTACGTAAAAGTTGATGGAGGACTAATTGTTCAGTCTACAGATAATCAGTTTTCAACAGATCTTAAAGTAGTAACAGAAGCTCAACCAACAGATCGTCAAATGACAGATTTAGTTTTTGCTCAAAAAATTGTAAAATGGGTAAAATCTAACGCGATTGTTGTAGCAACGAATGGTCAAGCTTACGGAATCGGAGGAGGTCAAACAAACCGCATTTGGGCAGCTCAACAAGCGATTGCTCGTGCAAAAGAAAAAGTGGAAGAAGATTTAGTTTTAGCTTCTGATGCATTTTTCCCTTTCCGTGATGTAGCTGATTTTGCAGCAGAAAATGGAATTAAAGCAATTATTCAACCAGGAGGATCAATCAAAGATCAAGAGTCTATCGATGCTTGTAATGAACGCGAAATTCCGATGGTTTTCACAGGAATGAGACATTTTATGCACTAAAATTCGATATGCGATATTCGTTTTGCGATGTTGGAATTTAAGATTAACTTAGTGTAAATGAGAAGTTATAGAAATTTAGACATATGGCAAAAAAGTTTGGAAATTTTAAGACTGGTTTATAATCTTTCTAATAAATTTCCAGAATCAGAAAAGTATGGATTAACTGTTCAAATAAAAAGAGCAGTTGTTTCAATTCTTTCAAATATCGCAGAAGGTTCTGGAAGAAATTCAAATCAGCAAATGATTAATTTTCTATCTATTTCAAAAGGTTCTGATTTTGAGGTTGAAGCTCAATTAATAATAGCTTTTGAGTTGAATTATATAACAGAGTCAGAATTAAATGAAGCTTTAGAATTAATTGATCATTATTGTAGAATGAATAAAAATTTTCAAAACTATTTAACAAAGAAAAACAATGGAACAAAATAATAGCGCAAACCGCGAATCGCAAACCGCAACTCGCATCTTAGTAATCGGTTCAGGTGGTCGTGAACATGCAATAGGATGGAAGTTTGCTGAAGATTTCAAGCAAAAAGGACAAGATTTAGAATTGTTTTTTATTCCAGGAAATGCAGGAACAGCTCAAATCGGAACAAACGTTTCAGTTTCTTCGATTGAAGAAATGAAAAATTTCGCGAAAGAAAATCAAATCGATTTAACTTTTGTTGGACCAGAAGCTGAATTAGCAGAAGGTATCGTTGATATTTTTCAGAAAGAGAATTTAAATGTTTTTGGACCTCATAAAGCAGCTGCGCAATTAGAAGCTTCTAAAGCTTTTGCGAAGGATTTTATGGATAAATATGGTGTGAAAACAGCAAAATATAAAAATTTTCAAGGACCAATGTTGGCGATTGATTATTTGAAAACACAAGATTATCCAATTGTAGTGAAAGCCTCTGGTTTAGCGGCTGGAAAAGGAGTTATTATCTGCCAAGATTTTGAAGAAGCAAAACAAGCTGTTTTGGATATCATGGAAGATAAAACCTTTGGTGATGCAGGAAACGAAGTGGTTATTGAAGAATATTTAGAAGGTTTTGAAGCCTCTATTTTGTCTTTCTTTAACGGGAAAAAAATCGTTCCATTTGTTTCGGCAAAAGATCACAAGAAAATTGGTGAAGGAGAAACTGGTTTGAATACTGGTGGAATGGGCGTTATCGCTCCAAATCCATTGTTTACGGAAGAGCATTTCAAAATGTTCGAAGAAGAAATTATGGAGCCAACAAAATGTGGTTTAATTAAGGAAAGATCAGAGTTTGCTGGTGTTATTTTCTTTGGATTGATGATTACAACAAAAGGTGTTTATTTGTTGGAATATAACCTAAGAATGGGCGATCCAGAAACGCAAACAACTTTACCTTTGTTAGAAAATGATTTGGCTGAGGTTGTAAATAAAGCAATTAAAGGAGAAGATTTTGACTTGACTTTCAAAAATCAACATGCGTGTTGTGTGGTGATGGTTTCGGGAGGATATCCAGGAAATTACGACAAAGGTTTTGAGATTCGTGGTTTAGAAAATGTAACTTGTCCTAATTTTATTGCTGGTGCAAAATTATCAGGTGAACAAATTGTTACTTCTGGTGGACGCGTAATCAACATAGTTGGATTAGGAAATACATTAGAAGAAGCACGTGAAACTGCTTACGAAAACATCAAAAAAGTACATTTTGATTACGAATATTATCGAAATGATATTGGAGTAATTCAATAAAAAATACAGTTTATATTATTAAAAAATGCGTTTCAAATGAAACGCATTTTTTTTAATTTATTCTGAAAATTCGACGTGATAAACATCGCTTTTATTTCGATTTATTTTTCGATATTCAAATCCTCCAGCTTGCGGAATAATTTCGACTAAATCAAATGATTGACAACTTTTTGGCAAACCATTAAAAATTAAAGTAAAATTGAGAGACGAACCTTCTTCGATATACGTCCAATTTGGATACATCGTAATTCCGTCCGCAAAAACCAATTGACAACGTTTTCCTGATTGATTATCAATAATAAAAGTAGAAGGCCAAATACGTGCAGCATTTGCATATTCATCTGCCGCCATACAACAATGTATAATAACCTGACTTTCTTCTTCGATATTGGTTAAGAGCTCAGAATCAATAAAAATCTTTTCTTCAAGAATAGTTGCACTCATTATTTTGCAATTTTCTTAATGTACAATTCTTCTACTTTTGCACGTGCCCAATCTGTTTTTCGAAGAAATTTCAACGATGATTTCAAACTTGGATTATCATTAAAACATCTGATGTTAATTTGATTTCCCAAACCTTCCCAACCGCCGTAATAAATTACTAATTCTTCGATAATATCGTCTAAACGTTTTCCGTGTAATGGATTATTTTTTTGACTTTCCATTTTGCAAATTTACGAAAATGTTTTTGGTGAATTTAGAATAGTTCAAGCTTTCTAAAATTCATATTTTTCTTCCAATTGTTCTGCTAAATGTAAAATATCATTCACTCGCGCTAATTGCTCAATCCAATTGGTCGGAATTGTTTCTGCATCATAATAAATCCCTGCAATTCCACCAGCAATACAAGCAATTGTATCGGTATCATGTCCTAAATTCACCGCTTTCAAAACACAATCTTTATACGAACTTGTATGTAGCAAACACCAAATAGAAGCTTCTAAACTATCCATAACATAACCAGTTGATTTAATTTCATCTTCTTTTAAATCAATTAGTTTTCCACTTAAAATTCGTTCGAAATATTGAAATTCGTTTTTATAAATTTCATTTTCTTCTAAGAATAATTTTAACCAAAAATTTGTATTCAGATAAGCTTCTTCTAAATTTTCGGAATCCAAAACATTCAACGCAAATTCAATATAATAAATACACGCCAAAACAGAACGATTGTGCGCATGCGTGATAGAAGAAACTTCTTTGACGATTTCACAACGTTCATCAATCGATAAATCTTTTGTAAAAATTGCTAAAGGAAGAATACGCATTAACGACCCATTTCCATTATCAGATTCGGCTGTAGAACCAGCTTCGGTTGGATTTTTTACAACTCGTAAACGATTTATTGCTTTTCGTGTAGAAATTCCCACATCAAACACTTCTCCGTCAGCCGTCCAATAACCTTCATGCATCCACATCTGAAATTTTTCTGCAATATCATTTACATTATAACCATTGCACAAGGATTCTGCCAAGCAAAACATCATCGAACTATCGTCAGAAAAAGTGCCAGGAGGCATATTGTATGTTCCATAACCCGTCATATCGGTTACAGGATTTTGTTGCAGATATTGCCTGCTTTTAAACTCAACAGGAACTCCTAATGCGTCACCAACCGCCGATCCAATTAATATATTTTTCGAAAAATTTCTTCTATTCATAACCTTCTTTTATAAATGAAAAATAATTGTTTTTTTTGAATATATCCAAATTATTTTTGAAAATTTATAAATTAATCATAATAAATTTATTCATTTTAGATAAAATATTAAAAATTTTATAATGAATAAAAAGAATAAGTCGTATTGTCAGTTTTGAAAAAATTGGAACTGATTTTGATTAAATTATGGCACAAACTTATTAATTACTATGGCTTTTATAGATTATTATACAACATTAGGTCTGCAAAAGACCGCATCACAAGATGAGATAAAAAAAGCTTATCGGAAATTGGCACGTAAGTATCATCCCGATCTTAATCCAAATAACGATGAAGCTGCACAGAAATTTAAAGAATTAAATGAAGCAAACGAAGTGTTGAGCGATCCAGAAAAACGTAAAAAATACGATAAATATGGAGAAAATTGGCAACATGGTGAAGAATATGAAAAAGCTCGTCAGCAACAACAACAGCAACAATATCAATATAGTAATAGCGATTTTGATGGAGCTGAAGGTTTTGGTGATTTTGATGGCTATTCAGATTTTTTCAGTTCGATGTTTGGACGCGAAGGAAGGAGTAGATCAACAGGTTATAAAGGGCAAGATGTTAATGCCAGTTTGACACTAAATTTGACAGATACATTGACTTCGCACAAACAAACTTTTGCGGTGAATGGTAAAAATATACGAATTACAATTCCAGCTGGAGTAGAAGATGGGCAAACGATTAAGATAAAAGGTCACGGAGGAAAAGGTTATAACAATGGTCCAAATGGAGATTTGTATATCACGTTTCATATCGAAAATAATACGTCTTTTGAAGTTAATGGAGCAGATTTATCTACAATTGTTGAAATCGACTTATACGATGCAATTTTGGGTGGAGAAGCGATGATTGATACACTTTCTGGAAAAGTGAAAGTTCCAATAAAAGAAGGAACAGAGAATAATAAAAAGGTTAAATTGAAAGGAAAAGGTTTACCAATTTATAAGAAAGATGATCAATTTGGAGATTTGTATGTGACATTTTCAGTAAAAACTCCAACTAATTTATCAGCAGAAGAAAAAGAATTATTCGAGAAATTACGTTCACTTAAAAAAGCTTAAAACCATGAAAAATATAACGATATCTGTTATTCAGTTTAGTAAATATCATCAGATTGAACCTCAATTTGTGATTGATTTGTACAAAAATGATTTGGTTGTTTTGCACGAGCGTAACCAAGAATATTTTATCGAAGAAAATGATTTGAAATTAATCGAACGATTTATTGAATTTCATTATAATTTGGGCGTTAATATAGAAGGTTTAGAAGTGATTCATCATCTTTTGAAACAAATCGAAACGCTACAAAAACAATTAAAATAAACGAATTCAAAAACAACCTTTGCAGAAAACTGCAAAGGTTGTCTTATTTTTGCATAAATATTTTTGTATGAATACTCCCGAAAAGAAGAGTAAATTAAAAAAATTACATTCGCGCAATCGTCATTTAGCGCCTTATAATTTCGAAAAATTGTGTGCGATTTATTCCCCACTTTCCAAATATATCAAACCCAATAAAGAGAACGAACCAACGATTAATTTCTCGGATAGAGAAGCTGTAAAAGCGTTGAACAAAGCGTTGTTGAAAACATATTATGATATTGATTATTGGGAATTGCCAAAAGATAATTTGTGTCCACCAATTCCTGGTCGCGCCGATTATATTCATTATGTTGCCGATATTTTGGGTGAAAGTTTTGATGGTGTAATTCCGCGTGGAAAAGATGTAAAAGTCTTGGATGTTGGTGTTGGAGCGAATTGTATTTATCCGATTATTGGAAATTACGAATACGACTGGAACTTTGTTGGCGCAGAGTTGGATTATGCTTCTTTCAAAAATGCGGAAGAAATTGTCAAGAAAAATGCTCGATTACGTAACAAAGTTGAGATTAGAATGCAATTTAATCCAAACAATATTTTCAAAAAAATCATCAAACAAGGCGAAAAATTTGATATTACAATTTGTAATCCTCCATTTTTTAGATCGAATCAAGAAGTGATGGAGCAAACAATGCGTAAACTGAAAAACTTAGGTCAAAAATCTGATCAAAAACCAATTCAAAACTTTGGTGGGAATAATTCTGAGCTTTGGTGTAGAGGAGGAGAGCGTCTGTTTATCACGAAAATGATAAAAGAAAGTGCGGATTATAAACATCAAGTAAAATGGTTTACAACATTGGTTTCTAAGAAAGAAAATGTTCGAATTTTGGAAGGTATTTTGAAACGTGAAAAAGTAAGAGATTACCGAATTGTAAATATGCAACAAGGGAATAAAATTTCGCGTTTACTAGTTTGGAGATTTTAATTGATTTATTTTTAATTCATTAAAGGTTTTATTTAAAATTATTCCAAATTTTTCTGAAGGGTTTATTCAGTTTAAGATTTGTTTTACCTTTTATAAACAAAATTATTACAAATGAAAACAAATAGAATAATGGTTTCTTTGGTAGTTGTAGCGTTGATGTTTAGTATTTTTTCGTTTACGACTTCTCGTCAAATTGACACAGGAAAAGCAATTTCAAGTTCAGAATGGAAAAATCTAAAAGTGTTACCACAAAACATTTCGGAAGATAGTTTGAAAGGTTTGATGCGCGGATACAACGCTGCTTTAGGAGTGAAATGTAATTTTTGCCACGCCGAAAATCCAGATACGAAAAAGATGGATTTTGCAAGTGATGCAAAAAAAGAAAAGGAATTTGCACGTCATATGATTGTAATGACACGTGATATTAACGCGAAAAATTTCAATTGGGAAAATGCAAAAAATCCTGAAATGATCAATGTTGTAACATGTGTAATGTGTCACAGAGGAAATGAAAGTCCTACAAAATCATTGATTGAGCCTGTAAACGCTGAGTTAAAAAACGTGAAAGATGTTGCAAAAGAAAAATTAGCTCCGGCATCTGGTTCAACGAAAGTTGAGAAAAAATAAAGAATAGAAATATAAGCTCCATTTTTGGAGCTTTTTTTATTTTCAAAATTCAATAAATCGTATAACTTTGCTTTCATAATTTAAAGAAATAAAATGTTTAAATTTATTCGTAAGGTTGTACTTTATCTTTTTGTAGCTCATCTTGTATACATTGTTGTGTTAAAGTGGATTAATCCGCCGTTCACGATTACGCAAGTTCAGCAAGGTTTTGAACAAGGAAAATTTAAGCGCGATTATATTTCCTATGACGAAATGGGACGAAATATAAAATTGGCTGTAATTGGTTCTGAAGATCAAAAATTTCCTGTGCACAATGGATTTGATATGGATGGAATACAGGAAGCGATTGAAAAGAATAAAGAAGGTAAAAAACTTCGTGGAGGTTCTACGATTTCTCAACAAGTCGCGAAAAATGTGTTTTTGTGGCAAGGTCGTTCTTGGTTGAGAAAAGGATTGGAAGTTTATTTTACGTTTATGATCGAAAAAATTTGGGGCAAACAACGTATTTTAGAAATGTATTTGAATACTTCTGAAATGGGAATTGGTGTTTTTGGTGTTGAAGCAGCTTCTGAATATTATTTTAATAAGCCTGCTAAAGATTTAACTAAAAATGAAGCGGCTCGAATTGCAGCAGCTTTGCCATTGCCTCGAAAATATAATGTGAATCCGCCTTCGTCTTTTATCAGTAGACGCGCTAGTCATATCGAGCGACAAATGCGAAATATACAAGGAAGCACTGATTTGGAAAAGGTTTTAGGAGAATAAAATAGAAAAGAGAAGTTAATAAGCTTCTCTTTTTTTATTACTCTCTCCAATTAATTTTAACTGCAGAAATTTTATCTAACTCTAAACGAGTTTCAGGCAGTAAATTGAAATCGTTTTTCATGTAAAAAGTCAACGGAGAACGATAAGGCTCTCCATTCGCTTTTGTATCTTTTTCATGATCGATTACCCAACCATTTAGTTCTGTCGAAAATGTTTTTAATCGATTAAGAATTTTACGTCCTAAACCAATTTGATGCAATTCGCTATCCACAATTATTGCAAACCATTTCTCATAATCTCTTTCAAAAATTACCGCCCAAGCTTGCATTTGATTGTTTTCATCTACAGCAAAAAAATGTTTTGCATCAATCAAACTATTCAAATAATTTTCGGTGTCCTGTAAACTCTCAAAAGTCAGATTAATAGGATATTCATTGTTCCAAATTTTAAAAATATACTCTTTATGAATTTGGTTCAATGTTGTAAATGAATAGATTTCGAATGAATTAAGTTGAGGCATAAAATGATTTCTTATTCCGCTAAATATACTAATTTATTTAGTCAAAATTTCTTTTAAAATCAAAGGTTTGTCAGTTGTAATATAATCAGCTTTCATATCGATCATTTCTTGCATCACTTTTGGGTCGTTAACTGTCCAAACATTAACCAATAATCCCAAGTTTTTCGCTTCTTTCACCCAAGTAGGATTTTTCTGAAAAATGCTGTAATGATAATCAATTCCATTCCAATTTCTCTCTTTTACTTCTTGAGGAGACAAATCTCCGGCTAAATAAGAAACGTGAAATTTTGGTGCTAATTTCTTAAATTCATCACAAATATTTTTACTAAATGAAATGATTTCAACTTGTTTTTCTACTTTATGTTTTTTGATGATTTCAATCGCTTTTTTTACTGCACGATCTTCATTTTCTTTTGATGAGTGAGGTTTTAATTCGAAAATTAATTTGACATTCTTATTCTTTTTTCCTTGTTCAAAATATTCTTCTAAAGTTGGCATATTTTCGTTGTTAGCTAATTTCAACGTTTTTAAAAGAGAAGAATTTGTAGTTTCGATTGTATGACCTTGGTAATGATCATCATGATTCACCATCAAAACATCATCAGCACTAATTAATACATCAAATTCAGAACCATAAGCACCAATTTCTTGTGCAGATTTTAATGATTTAATTGAATTTTTTGCGTTGTTTTCGGTGTCCCAATAACCACGATGAGCAATAATTTTTTGAGCATTTGCCATGTTTGTAAGCATAAAGGTTGTTAAGGCAGTAAATATAATTTTTTTCATGATGAATTGTTTTTTCAAGGTAAAATTATTTCGATTAATCGGTTTTAAAGTTATGAAAATATTAAGTTCTTGGAAAACTATAAAAATCTACCTAAAAGAATGAAAAATGACGTGAATAAAATTGTGATTGCGCCGAATTTCACTTAATTTTGCACAAAGACAAACACAATGACGCAAGGAATTATTATTTTAGATTTTGGCTCGCAATACAATCAATTAATCGCGCGCCGAATTCGAGAATTTGGAGTTTATACAGAAATTATTCCCTACAACACTTCGATCGAAGAAATCAAAAAACACAATCCAAAAGGAATTATTTTATCAGGAGGACCTTCTTCAGTTTTTGGAGAAGAGGCTGCTTTGGTTGAAAAAGAATTATTCGAATTAGGAATCCCGATTTTAGGTATTTGCTACGGAATGCAATTAATTTCTCATCTTTTAGGTGGAGAAGTTAAAAATGGTGAAAAAGGAGAATATGGAAAATCTGAATTAACAGTTTTAGCTCAAAACAGTTTATTCGCAGGAGTTCCAGAACAATCTACAGTTTGGATGAGTCACTTCGATGAAGTGATGACAGCGCCAATAGGATTTACAATTTCAGGAAAATCAAATATAGATATTGCAGCAATCGCAAACGAAGATAAAAAGATTTTTGCGGTACAATTTCACCCAGAAGTTACACATTCAGAATATGGTTCAACAATGTTAGAAAACTTTGTTTTCAATATTTGTCAGGCTGAAAAGAATTGGGTTTTAAAAGATTTTATCGAAACAGAAATTGCTCGTATAAAAGAAGTAGTTGGTGATAAAAAAGTAATTTTAGGACTTTCAGGAGGTGTTGATTCTTCTGTTGCAGCGGTTTTAATTCATCGTGCAATTGGCGATCAATTAACGTGTATTTTTGTTGATACTGGTTTATTGAGAAAAGATGAAGGGAAAAAAGTAATGGAAAATTACGGAAAGCACTTCAACATGAACATCAAAATGGTAGATGCTTCAGAACGTTTCTTAACAAACTTGAAAGGTATCGATGAACCAGAAGCAAAACGTAAATCAATTGGTAAAGATTTCGTGGCTGTTTTTGATGAAGAATCAAATAAATTTGAAGATGCAGCATTCTTAGCACAAGGAACTATTTATCCTGATGTAATCGAATCGCAATCTGTAAAAGGACCTTCTGCAACAATCAAATCGCATCACAATGTTGGTGGATTACCAGAAGATATGAAACTTCAATTATTAGAACCATTACGCGAATTATTCAAAGATGAGGTTCGTAAAGTTGGAGTAGAATTAGGTATTCCTCGTGAATTAGTTTACCGTCATCCATTTCCAGGACCAGGTTTAGGAATTCGTGTTTTAGGTGAAGTAGACGAAGAAAAAGTTAGAATTTTACAAGAAGCAGATCAAATTTTTATTGACGAGCTTTATGCACATAATTTATACGACGAAGTTTCTCAGGCTTTCGTGGTTTTATTACCTGTAAAATCTGTTGGTGTAATGGGAGACGAGCGTACGTACGAATATACGGCGGTTGTTCGTTCTGCAAATACGATTGATTTTATGACAGCAACTTGGTCAAAATTACCTTACGAATTCTTAGAATTAGTTTCGAATAGAATTATCAATGAGGTAAAAGGAATTAACCGTGTAGCCTACGATATCAGCTCAAAACCACCAGCAACAATCGAGTGGGAATAAGCTAAAAAATATATCAAAGCCAGCCAATGTGCTGGCTTTTTTTCTATGTAAACTTTAAAAAACTAAATATTAAATGGAACTTTTAAAAGAAAGAATTCTGAAGGATGGAAAAAGTTTCGATGGTGGAATTCTAAAAGTTGATAGTTTTATCAACCACCAAATGGATCCTGTTCTGATGAAAGCAATTGCGTTGGAATTTGTCCAGCGATTTTCGGATTTAAACATTAATAAAATCATTACAATCGAAGCGAGTGGCATTGCACCAGCGATTATGGTTGGATTAGAATTGAATTTGCCTGTTGTTTTTGTGAAGAAAGCAAAACCTAAAACGATGGCAGATTTTTATGCGTCGCAAGTGTATTCATTCACGAAAGACCGAACGTACGATGTTTGCGTAAGTAGTCAATTTTTGAATGAAAATGATCATGTTATTTTTATTGATGATTTTTTAGCGAATGGAAATGCAGCTTTAGGTGTTAAAAGTTTAATAAAACAAGCAGGTTCTGATTTGGTAGGAATGGGATTCATCATTGAAAAATCATTTCAAGAAGGAAGAGAGAGATTGATAGATCAGGGAGTGAGAGTAGAATCTCTCGTTCGTATTGATTGGCTTGCTGAAGATTCAATTGAATTCGTCAAATAATTTGACAAAATTGTTAAATTTATTTTTTTATAATTTTAAAGATTAACTTAGAAATAAATTAAACACTTACTATTATGAAAAAAACTTTATTTATAGCAACAATATTACTATCTCAATTTTCTTTTTCTTAGGAAAAACCATATTTAGACGCATATGAAAGTAAAATTACTTGCTTTAACACTTACAATCTTACTATTTACAGCTTGCAATTCGTACAAAACGGCGAATTCAGCATTAGTTTCTGGTAATTTTAAGCAAGCTTTTGAGCAATCTACACAAGCTTATTTCAAAAATCCATCGGAGAAAAATGGAATCAAATATGTTCCATTAATTTTTGAAGCTTATCATAAAGGACAGCAAGAAGATGAAAATAGATTAAAACAAATTGAAACGTTGACTAATCCTTCTAAATATCAGGAAGCGTATCAAATTATTAATCGTTTGCAAGAAAGACAAAAAACGATTGCTGGAATTGATGGAAGATCGATTAGCGGGAAAACCTATAATTTCAAAACCAAAGATTATTCAGCAGCTTATAAAACGATTCAAGAAAAATATGCGCAATTTTTGTACGATGATGCAAAATCTTTTCTAAATCAAGGAGGAAAATTGAATGCGCAAACGGCCTATCAAAAGTTTCAAGTTTTAGAAAGTGTTTATTCTAATTATAAAGATACTCGTAGTTTGATGAATACCGCTCGCACAAACGGAATGTATAAAGTTTTGGTACAATTGGTAAACAACACCGAAGTTGTTATTCCTAAACTACTAGAGAAAGATTTGTTAGATTTTAACTCATATGGATTGGATTCTAATTGGACTGAATTTTACACAGGAAAACTAAATAGCTCGTATGATTATGTAATTCAATTAAGTTTTGAGACGATAAATGTTTCACCTGAACGAGAAAAAATTGAGGTGCATAATTTTGAGAAAAAAATTGTTGATGGTAAAGAAGAATTGGTGCAAAATGGAGTAGTGGTAAAAGATAAAGACGGAAAACCCGTGATGGTAGATCGTTATATTACAGTAAAAAGTAGATTCGAAGAAGTACAACGTATCAAAGAAGCTGCAATTACGGCAAAATATTATTTGATCGATAATCAAAAAGAACAAGCCATCGATTCTAAAAATTTAGCAAGTCAGTTTATTTTTAGAGATTCTTACGGAACTTACAAAGGTGATCGACGTTCTTTGGATCGAGATTATATAAATATGATTGGTAGAAGACCAGCTCCATTTCCATCAAATGAGCAAATGATTTTTGATTGTGGGCAAGATTTGAAACGTAAATTCAAGAACGAAATCATCCGTATGAAGCTTTGATAAAAAAAATGTAAAAAATTTAATCATTTTTTAAAATTCATTTTCAATAGCTTATCACATAAAACGTCTGTTTTAGCTAAAAACTTGTAAAATTAGTTTTGGTGAATTAAAAAACCTTTCTATATTTGCACAGCAATTAAGACATAGACCCATGGTGTAACGGTAGCACATCGGTTTTTGGTGCCGCTAGTTGGGGTTCGAATCCCTGTGGGTCTACAAAAGTCTTATGCCTCGATAAGCAATTGTTGAGGCATTTTTATCTAACCTAGTTAAGAGAAAAGTTGCAAAAATTGAAATAAAATTTAGTCAGACCCATGGTGTAACGGTAGCACATCGGTTTTTGGTGCCGCTAGTTGGGGTTCGAATCCCTGTGGGTCTACAATTTTTTCTTTTCAATTTTTAACATAATAATCATGGACAGACCCATGGTGTAACGGTAGCACATCGGTTTTTGGTGCCGCTAGTTGGGGTTCGAATCCCTGTGGGTCTACAGATTTTAAGCTTCAATATTTTTATTGAAGCTTTTTTTATACTATATATTTTGTTATATTTATCATAATTGATTTAGTAAATGACATTAGAGGACATAATTTTAGAAGCTAAAAAAGGGAAACGAAATGCTCAGAACGCAGTGATAGAGGTTTTGTGGAACAAAGTTTATCATTATGTATTTTCTAAGATTAGAAACGAAGAAGAAGCCGAAGATATCGCTATAGAAACGTTTACGAAGGTTTTTACAAAATTGAAATTATATAACGAAGATTTTGACTTTACGACTTGGGTAATTTCTATCGCACATAATACGATGATTGATCATATCAGAAGATCTCCAAAACTGAATATTTCTCTTGATGATGAAACCAATTTTTTAGAAATTTTAGAAGATCATCCTTCGCCAGAAGAACATTTGATTTTAAAACAAGATAATGACACGCTGATAAAAGCTATTGCAAAATTGAGAGAACCTTATCAAAAAATTATAGAATTGCGTTATATCGAAGATAAAACATACAAAGAGATTGCTGAAGAACTCAATTTGACCTTACCAAATGTTAAAGTTCGTCTTTTAAGAGCCAAACAATTGTTAACAGAGGTGATGCAAGATAATATTTAGTAAATTTATTCGTTGAAAATTTGTTGAAGAAAACTGGATCGAAAATGAAGAAGCACATATACCTTACAACAATTATTATCGCAAGTTTATTCTTGACGTCTTGTGGAAGTAGTAAAGTAACTTCGTATAAGAAAACTGGTTCTAAAAAAGTTTATACTTCTTCCAAAAAAAACGAATCTACAGAGGTTTTTCGTTCTAAAAATGCTGATGATAGTGCGCCTCGTGATATAAATAAAATTCTAAAAACGGCAAAATCTTACTTAGGAACACCTTACAAATATGGTGGAGTTACGAAAACAGGTTTCGATTGTTCGGGACTGGTTTATGTAAGTTTCAAGGAAATGAATTTAGAATTGCCTCGTCGTTCGAGTGATCAAGCTGAATATGGAAAAGAAATTACAATCGAAAATGTTAAAATAGGTGATTTAATATTTTTTAATACTTCAGGAAATTCAATCTCTCATGTAGGTATTGTAGAAAGTATTAATCATGACGGATCAATCAGTTTTGTACATTCTTCAACTTCGAAAGGTGTCATCATTTCTTCCCTTGATGAAAATTATTGGAAAACTAGATTTGTAAAAGCGGTTAGACTTTTATAACTTGACGTGTGCTTAAAAAAAGAACTATATTATTAACTTTTTTTGGATTACTATTTTTTAGTTTATCCATAGTTGTTAATGCTCAAGAAGATAGTGTCAAAATTGATACAGTTAGAATTGAGAATAAAAATCATTCTAAGTTTAGAAAGTTTTACCAAAAATTATTATTCAAGAAAAAACCAACGAGTTTTCCTATTCTGCCCAATAATAATGTAGGTGATGGAAAATATCAAGGAAAAATTATTCGAAATATTTACTACAAAACACAAGACCCTTTCGGATATTCTTTGCAGGACACGACAAGAAAACCGACAAAATGGATTGAAAGAACTGGAAATACACTACACGGGAAATCTAAGCAATTTGTGTTGCGTCAAAATATGTTGCTGAAACTAGGAGATAAATATGATTCTGTAAAAGCAGCTGAATCTGAGCGTTTAATACGTACCAATCGTTCTATTCGTCGAGTAGAGATTAAGGAAGAAGCTGTCGGGAATGATTCGGTTGATTTATATGTCAATTCAATTGACTCTTGGAGTATGTTTATTACAGGTTCGGTTTCGAGTTCAAAAGCTGGAATTCGCATTAGAGAGCGAAATTTTTTAGGTTTAGGACATGTGTTTGATAATCGTTACCGTCACAATTACAAAACAGGAAATTCGTTATATCAATTTAATTATACGGTACCAAATATTGCCCAAACTCGAATTATTGGGAATGTACGTTATTTCAAAAATGAAGATAATCATTATACAAAATCAATCAGTTTTGTACGACCTTTTTATTCGCCATTAGCACATTATGCAGGTGGAGTTTCGGTTGGACAAGTGTATTTTAAAGATTCATTAGATTTCGAAAAACCTATTTTGGTTGATAACCATTTCAAATATAATTACCAAGATTATTGGTTGGCAAGAGCGTTTAGAATTGATGATGGTCATTCAGAAAATATTACCAATTTTATTGTTTCAGGGCGATTTTATGATCGATCTTATACCGAAACACCAACTCCAGAAAACGATCCTGTGAACTTTTTTTCTGACCAAACGAATTATTTAGTAGGGATAGGAATTTCTTCAAAACGATATATCAAAACAAAATATATTTTCAATTATGATATTGAAGAAGATATTGCGATAGGGAAATCATTGGGCATTATAGGAGGAATTCAAAATATTCGTCAAACTGATCGTTATTATCTTGGCGGAAAAGCTTCTGCTGGAGGTTTTTTAAATACCGGTTTTTGGGGATTTGGAGTTGAGTTTGGAGGATTTTTTAATAAAGGAAAATTTGAACAAAAAACGCTGTCTGTAGAATTACAATATATGGCAAAGTTGATAAATTGGGGAAAATGGAAGTTCAGAAACTTCATGAAAACTAATTATCTTTTGGGACATGATCTTTTAGATTCTCCTGCGGATCAACTTTCGCTTCATGAACATGATTATTTGGGAATGGCAGGTTTCAAATCGGATAGAGGATTAACAGGTCAACAGAAATTAATGTTCGAGTATCAATTGCAATCTTATACGCCTTACGAGTTTTTAGGATTTCGTATTTCGCCATTTTTCAATGCGATGGTTGCGGCAATTGGAGATAACAAAAAATTTATACTGAATAATAACCCAATTTATTCGCGTTTTAGTTTGGGTGTGATGTTGACAAATGATTATTTTGTGTTTAATAATATTCGTTTTTCATTGTCGTATTATCCTTCAATTCCTGGACAAGGTGATAATCTAATCAAGACAAATTTATTAGATAATAGAGATTTCCAAATGATGGATTTCGACTTCTCAAAACCAAATTACATTCGTTGGAATAGGTGGGATTAAAGTATAAAAAAAGCTTGAAGATTTCTTCAAGCTTTTTTTATGTCTTAATATTTTTTATTTCACTTGTCTGGAAACGATCCACGAAACCAAGCTTCCCAAACCTAAAACAGTTACAATAACTGCAACAAAGTTTTCGACAGAAAAGATAAATGGAAACGGAACAGTTGGCGAAGCCATAACCAAACCAAAATCTATTTGTAATAATCCAATAACAGAGGCGATTAATAAACCTGTTGTCATCGCAATAAAGGTGATAATAAAACCAGTTTGGAAGAAAATATTACGAATATTTTTTCGTGATAATCCAAAACTATACATCGTCTGAATTTCTTTCTTTTTATCCAAAATCAAGATAATAATTGTTCCTGCCAAATTGAAACATGCAATGATAATGACTAACGTAAAAATCAAGTAACTGATTAAGTTTTCCATATTCATTACTTTCAAGAATGCTGAATCTAAATCTTGTCTGGTTTCGATTTTATAATGAGAACCTAATGCTTTTTGAAGTTGAATTTTTACTTCGTTAAACGATTTTTTTCCAGTCGTTTTTACCTCAATCGAATAACATTGATTTTCGTTTAACAACAATAATTCTTGCGCCAAACCTAAAGTCGTAAATATGTGTTTGTCGTATTGTTCGTTCAAAATAAACACGCCAACACTGTACGCATCTTTGCGTGTAAAAGCATCGCTTTCTTGTTTTATTAGACCTGTTCCAGCTTTTGGCATCATCAAATCTGCTGGCGTTATCGGATCGATATAAAGTTGCAAACGCTCTGCAATTCCATTCGAAACAATAAAATTATCATCGCGATTAAAATCTAAATATTGTCCACCATAAATTACCGTATCTAAACGTGTAACTTTGGTGAAATTTTCGTCAACACCTTTCAAATAGGCAATATCTTGCTTTCCTTTGTAATCGATGTAGACTTTTTCTTCGATGATTTTAGAAAAAGCTTTGACATCTTTTTGTTGCTTTAATTGATCCACAACAAAAGTTAAACTGTCCAATACTTTTCCTTTCGAAGGTGATATTTTAATTTCAGGATTTACATTGCTATAATATTTTAAATTCATTTTTTCTAATCCCGAAAAAACGGATAAAATAATAAATAAAGCCGCTGTAGCAACCAGAATAGCACCAACAGCAATCGATGTAATAATGTTTACAGCGTTTGTATTCGTTTTCGAAAAAATGTAGCGTTTCGCAATGTAAAGTGAAATGTTTCTCATTATAAGATTGGATTATTTCCTTCTCCTCTTAGCGCTTTGTCGATTTTATCCATTTCGTCTAACGAATTATCTAAAATGAAAATTAATTCTGGTGTAACACGCATTTGCTTAGAAGCACTTTTTGATAAAATTCCTCTAAATAATGGTGTATTCACTCTAATTTCTTTGAAAATTTCGTCTTTTTGAGTACTTGGAAAAATACTTACATAGATTTTAGAAACGCTCAAATCTGGTGTTACTTTTACTTCTGTAACACTAATCAAATTTCCAGGGAATTCCTTTACAGCCCATTTTCTAAAAGCTTCTGCTAATTCTTCTTGAAATAATTTACTTACTTTTTGTTGTCTATTGCTATCCAATTCTATTCATTTTTATGAGACTGTAAAATTACTGCATTTTTTCGTGATTAAAAACATTGATGAATTGAATTAAGTTCTTTGTAAATTTGTTTTAATGAAAAAAGATATCGAAACTTCAGAAGATGTTGCTTTATTGGTAAATACGTTTTACGATAAAGTGCAAAAAGATGATGTCATTGGTTACTTTTTTTCGGAAGTTGCAAAGGTAAATTGGGACGAACATTTGCCGCATATGATTCAGTTTTGGGAAACTGTTTTATTAGGAAAAGCAACTTTTGAAGGTTGGCCAATGCGAACACATTTGGTTTTGAGTCAGAAAGAGAAATTAAAACCGCATCATTTCGAGCGTTGGATTGAATTGTGGTACGGAATAATTGACGAAAAATTTGAAGGAGAAATAGCAAATGAAGCAAAAAATAGAGCAAAAATTATGCGTGATTTAATTCTTTTCAAAATTGACCAAATGGAACAAAAACAAGGGTTTATTCAATAAAAAAAATGCAGCTTCATAAAAGTTGCATTTTTTTATTATTTTAGATATGATTGAAAAATTATTTCGCAATCATGATTAATTTTTTATTAATAAATTCCATGATTCCAGCTTTAGAAAGCTCTCGTCCGTAACCTGAATGTTTCACACCACCGAAAGGTAAATCTGGGCTTGAAGAAACTTGTTTGTTTACGTAAACCATTCCCGAATCTATTCTACGAGCGATTTTCTCCGCATTCGGAACATCTTCTGTATAAATAGAAGCACCTAATCCGTAAGGCGTATCATTCGCAATTTTGATTGCTTCTTCTACATCCTTCACTTTCCAAATACAAACCACAGGTCCAAAAACTTCTTCGTCATAAGCCTTCATTCCAGGTTTTAAATCTGTCAAAATTGTTGGTTGTAAAAAGAAACCTTCACGATCAATACGTTTTCCTCCCGAAACAATTGTTGCGCCTTTATTAGCTGAATCATTAATTTGCTCAACTAATTTTTCTAATGCACTTTCCGAACTTACAGGTCCCATATTGGTATCTGCTTGTGTAGGATCGCCAACTTTCATTCCGTTTACATAGTCTGTAATTTTTTTCAAATATTCGTCGTAAATACCTTCTTGTACAATAATACGTTTCGAAGAAGTACAGGCTTGTCCAGCATTACGTAAACGACCGTTAATTGTTCCGCTCATCACTTTTTCGATATCCGCATCATTCAAAACAATCATTGGATCAGAACCACCAAGTTCTAAAACCGAAGGTTTTACATTTTTACCCGCGATACTTGCAACCTCTGCACCAGCAGCTTCGGAACCAGTTAAAGAAACTCCAACAATTTTTGGGTTATTGATAATTGTATCTGTGTCTTTTCCTGACATCAACAAGTTTTTGTACAAACCTTTTGGAGCGCCAGCAGCTGTAAACATTTCTTCGAAAGCGATTCCACATTGCGGAATATTAGAAGCTGTTTTCAAAACAACTGTGTTACCAGCCATAATGTGAGGTCCGGCAAAACGCGCAATTTGAGAAAAAGGGAAATTCCAAGGCATAACACCTAACAACACACCAATTGGTTCTGAGACCACATAAGCGTCACCTTTTTCTGTTTGTAAAGGAACATTTGCCAAGAATTCTTCTGCATTATCAGCGTAATATTCGATGATATTTGCACTATAATCAATCTCGATTTCGCTCTCATACAATGGTTTTCCCATTTCTGTTGTAATCAAAGCAGCTAATCGAGTTTTTTGCTTGCGCATTTCGTTTGCAACACGGTTCATAACAGCTTTTCTTTCTTCGAAAGATTCGAATCGCCATGTTTGATATAATTCGTTTGCGTCGTCTATATATTGATTGATTTCTTCGCTTGTGTAGGCTTGAAATTCTTTTTCGATTTTACCTGTAGCAGGATTTAATGTTCTGATTGAACTTGCCATTTCACTCTTTATTTAATGTATACAAAGTTGTAGCAATTCTCGTTCCTAACAAAACTTTTAGGATAAATAAAACTGATAGTTTGTTGAATAAAACTAAATGTAGTTGATTGTTTAGTTTTTATATTAATTTAATCTAGATGATTGTTTGTTGAATTAAGAAATTTCTATTTTTCGAAATGTTTAAGGTTTTAGATTTCTTAAATATTTTTGAAAGATGATAAGTCATTCTGAACTCGTTTCAGAATCACATTATCATATATTATAATTAGTAAAATAAATTTAAAACAATAACGATTTGTCATACCGAGCTTGTCGAGGTATCTTTTATATTATTGATTATAAAAAAATATAATGATGAGAAGCTGAAATGAATTCAGCTTGACCATAATATTACTTAATGAAAATTATTTTCTAAAAAGGTAAATTATCGTCGTCGTTGTTCATGGAACTTGTGAATTCCCCACCGAAATCTCCAAAAGCATCAGAAGGATCAATAGCAGATAAATTCATGGCACTTCCCATTTCTTGAGAACCATCATTCATCGAACTTTGAATTTCGAAATCTCCACCAAACGAAGTTTCTAAATCGGTAAATTTAGCTTGTTCATTAATGAATCGTAAACGTACATTTTCTAACGCACCATTACGGTGTTTCGCAATGATAAACTCTGCTTGTCCAGCACAAGGTTCACTTTCATCATCCCAATATTCCAATTTATAATATTCGGGACGATAAATAAACGAAACGATATCGGCATCTTGCTCAATCGCTCCAGATTCACGTAAATCCGATAATAATGGACGCTTGCTTCCTCCACGAGTTTCTACCGAACGAGATAACTGCGAAAGTGCAATAACAGGAATACTTAACTCTTTTGCGATTGCTTTTAAGGAGCGCGAAATCATCGAAATTTCTTGCTCACGGTTTCCATTTGCTTTTCCACCAGCAGTCATTAACTGTAAGTAGTCAATCAAAATCATTTTTACACCATGTTGAGAAACCAAACGACGCGCTTTTGCTCTTAAATCGAAGATAGAAAGGGCAGGCGTATCGTCAATGTAAAGCGGTGCATTTTCAAGACCTTTTACTTTTGTATATAATTGTTTCCATTCGTGATCGGCTAATTTTGCTTTACGCAATTTTTCACCCGAAATTCCAGTTTCACCCGAAATCATACGCGTAATCAACTGAACAGAAGACATCTCTAATGAAAAAACAGCAACTGGAATATTTTTGTCCACCGTCATATTTTTCGCCATCGAAAGGATAAAAGCGGTTTTCCCCATACCAGGACGAGCGGCTAAGATAATCAAATCCGATTCTTGCCAACCCGAAGTAATTTTATCAATTTCTGTAAATCCAGAAGATAAACCAGACATTCCTTCTTTGGTAGATTGGGCTTTAATTTTGTCAATCGCTTCTGTAACTAAATCTCTTGCTTCCGAATAACTACGCTTGATTCCACCTTCTGTAATTTCGAATAATTTCGATTCAGAATAATCCAGTAAATCAAATACATCGGCAGTGTCATCGTATGATTTCTCAATGACTTGATTCGAAATTTCAATTAAACGACGAAGAATGTATTTTTCTTGAATTACACGAGCATAATATTCCACGTGCGCAGAAGAAGAAACTTTTTGCGTTAATTGAATCAAATAATAATCACCTCCAACACGATCTAATTTGCCCTCACTTTTCAACTCATTCGAAACCGTTAATAAATCAATTGGTTCTGAATCGTTAAATAATTTTTGAATGACAGCATAAATCGCCTGATGCTCTGGACGATAAAAAACTTGCGGCGTAAGAATGTCTATGACTTCATCCAACCCTTTTTTATCAATCATCATCGCGCCAAGTACAGCTTGCTCTAAATCAACAGCTTGAGGAGGAAGTTTACCTTTCTCTAAACCAATGACATTGTGCTTGTTAGCTGGTATTTCGGGATTATAATTTGCTTGTTCCATAAGAGTTCCAAAATTAAATAAAAAAACGAGATATAACTAATTTTATATCTCGTTTTAAAATCGTATATTCTACAATAAGTATTATTGTAAAACAATATTTTATCCTGAAAATTCTCCGAATTTAATGTAGCGTTCTTGACGTTGTTGTTGTAATTCTTTTGGAGAAAGTTTTTTCAATTCGTTGTAAGTATCTAAAACTTTATTTTTCAAGTTTGTGTATGCAACTTCTGGTTTGTAGTGTGCTCCACCAAGTGGTTCTTGAATGATATCTTCAATTAATCCTAATTCTAACATATCAGGACCAGTTAATTTCATTTGCGAAGCAGCTTGCTCTTTGTAATCCCAACTTCTCCATAAAATTGTAGAACAGTTTTCTGGTGAAATTACAGAATACCAAGTGTTTTCTAACATGAACACTTTGTTCCCAACTCCAATTCCTAATGCTCCACCTGAAGCTCCTTCACCAATTACAATTGTAATGATAGGAACTGTAAGTTTCAACATTTCGTAGATGTTTTTAGCGATAGCTTCACCTTGACCTCTTTCTTCAGCTTCTAAACCAGGATATGCACCAGGAGTGTCGACTAAAGTCAAGACAGGAATATTAAACTTTTCTGCTAACTTCATCAAACGTAAAGCTTTGCGGTAACCATCTGGATTAGACATTCCGAAACGACGATATTGTCTTTCTTTGGTATTTTTTCCTTTTTGTTGACCAATAATCATAAAAGTTTGACCATTGATTTTTCCCATACCACCAACCATTGCTTTATCATCAGCAAAAGTTCTATCTCCGTGAATTTCGATAAACGTGTTATCTGTGATCGCGTAAGCGTAGTCTAAAGTATAAGGGCGAGAAGGATGACGAGACAATTGTACACGTTGCCATGGCGTTAAATTACCATAGATTTCCTTCTTTTTATTTTCAATTGCAATTTCAATTTCAACGCAAGCCTGTTTGATGTTAACACCGCTTCCTTCGCCGACGATTTGACAGCTTTGTAACTGTTCTTCTAAATCTTTGATAGGTTGTTCAAATTCTAAATATTCCATACAAAAGTGTTTGTTCAATCCAACAAATATAGAAAAGGTTTTTAAGCCAATTATAATAAATGTCGAATGTTTTTCAGATTTTTTACAAGTATTTTAATTTCAAAAGATAAAAAAGCGTCTACAGATTAGACGCTTTCATCGTGTATTTGATCTAAAATTAGATTTTTTCGATAATCATTGCAGATGCTCCACCGCCACCATTACAGATAGCTGCACCACCAATTTTTCCTCCGTTTTGCTCTAAAACATTTAATAATGTAACCAAAATTCTTGATCCAGAATTTCCAAGTGGATGACCAATAGAAACCGCACCACCATTTACATTGACTTTAGAAGCATCAAGGTTTAATAATTTAGTATTTGCAATTCCAACAACTGAAAACGCTTCGTTAAATTCCCAGAAATCAACATCAGCAGCTGTCATATTTGCTTTTTTCAATAATTTTTCAACCGCTTTAGCTGGTGCAGTTGTAAATTTTGAAGGTTCTTGAGAAGCATCAGCATAAGCAATAACTTTTGCAAGAGGTTTTAATCCTAATTCGTTTGCTTTATCTAAAGACATTAATACTAAAGCAGAAGCTCCATCATTAATTGTAGAAGCATTTGCAGCAGTTACAGTTCCGTCTTTAGAGAAAACAGCGCGCAAACCTGGAACTTTATCAAAGTTTACATTTTTATATTCTTCGTCTTCTTTAAAAATAACTGGTTCTCCTTTGCGTTGAGGAATTTCTACAGGAACAACTTCGTTGTCAAATTTTCCAGCAGCCCAAGCAGCAGCAGATTTTTTGTAAGAATTAATTGCAAACTCATCTTGCTCTTCACGAGAAATATTGAACTCAGTTGCACAAGTATCTCCGAAAAGTCCCATCATTTCTTTGCTGTAGTAATCTTGTAAACCATCGTTCACAATTCCATCTAACAAAACAGTATTTCCGTATTTATTTCCAGTTCTTGCATTTGGTGAATAGAAAGGAACCATCGACATGTTTTCCATTCCTCCAGCAACTACAACATCTGCGTCACCTAAACGAATTGCTTGTGTAGCAAACATTACAGCTTTCATACCAGAGGCACAAACTTTGTTTACCGTTGTTGCAGGAATTGTATTTGGTAAACCTGCTTTTATCATTGCTTGCTTAGCAGGTGCTTGTCCTTCACCAGCTTGCAATACATTTCCCATATATACTTCATCAACCAAAGATCCATCTAAGTTGATTTTATCTAAAGCTCCTTTAATAGCTGTTGCGCCTAAATCTGTAGCTGGAACGTTAGATAAACTTCCCAAAAAAGATCCCATTGCTGTACGAACAGCTGAAACTATTACGACTTCTTTCATTTAATTTGTGATTTGTTGTTTTTATTATGATAACTTAATAATGCAAGATATAAAATTTATAGTAGTATTAATTTGATTTACTTTTTAAAGATTTTTTAAATTTGTTATTGACTTAATACAGATAATTGATTTTTTTTGTTAAAATGATAATTATCTTAGAATAGAATATTTTTTGAAGAATAAAATGATTAAAATGCTGAAGAATAAAATGATATTATTTGGTTTGATTTCGTGTTTTGTAATTACAATCGGAAATGCGCAAACCTTTGATCAAAAATATTTTAAATCAATTTTAGATTCGCTTACGTCAAATTCGTTTGCTGGCAGAGGTTATGTAGAAAATGGAATGACAAATGCTGGAATTTATTTACAAAACGAATTTCAAAAAAATGGATTGAAGTCTTTTTCTAATCGTTATAATCAAACATTTACTTTTCCGATTAATATTATCAAAGATGCAAAACTGAAAATTAATGGAAAAGAATTAAAATATGGAATTGATTTTATTGTAAAGCCAAGTTCTAAATCAATTTCGAAAACCAATTCACCTTTTTATATTTTTGACACAAAAGCCTATGTGGAATCTTTTCAGTCGAAAGATAAAACGAGGGATTTTATTGTGAAAGATGATGAATCGCAAAAAGGAAAACATATTATTTTGCCGCCTTTAGTGACTTCTGTAGATTCTATTCAGAAATATTACAAACAATGGGCGAATATTTATGAGAAAAATGAAAATAAAAATCGAGCGATTTTTAGATTTACATCAGATAAATTGACTTCAAGTCTTAGTCAACGACAATCTTCTATTTCAGAATTTATTATTTCGGATAAATTTTATTCTAAAAATTTAAAAATAAACGATTATTCTATTGATTCAGAGTTAAATAATTCATTCGAAGCAAATAATATAATTGGTTACATTGACGGAAAGAACAATGATAGCGTAATTGTGATTTCTGCTCATTATGATCATTTAGGGAAAGTTGGACAAACTATTTTTCCTGGAGCGAGTGATAATGCGAGCGGAACTGCAATGATGATGGCGCTGATGAAGTATTATTCAAAACATCAGCCTAATTATAGAACAGTTTTTATGGCTTTTGCAGGTGAAGAAGCGGGGATTTTAGGCGCAGATTATTATGTTAATCATCCTCTTTTTCCATTGAATCAAATCAAATTTTTAGTCAATTTAGATATTATGGGAGCGGGCGATCAAGGAATTCAAGTTGTGAATGGTAAAGTTTTTAAAAATCAATTTGAAAAATTAGTTGAATTCAATCAAACAAATAAATACCTAAAAGAAGTTAAAATTCGAGGAGAATCGTGTAATTCCGATCATTGTCCGTTTTATTTGAAAGGTGTTCCGTCGTTTTTTATTTACACATTAGGAGGAAAAGGTTTTTATCATGATCCCAATGATACAGCTGAAAGTTTGGATTTGAGTTCCTCTGAAAAAGTATATAATTTGTTGAAAGCTTTTATTGATAAGCTATAAAAAAATAATCCGTTCAAAGTGAACGGATTACTAACCAACCTAAACTACTATAAAAAACTCTAAAAAGTAAAAAGAGTGCGAGTAATTCCAAACTTCATAAATCAATTTCGTTATACTCGTTGTTACTCTTTGTCTTACTATCTATGAATAAATTATTTGACACTGCAAATGTCTAACTTTTATGTCTTGTTTGGAAAAATTGTAAAAGATTTTATTTATAATAGTTATAGAGAATATTTATAATAAACGTTTGTTGTCGGATATTAAACTTTGTATTAATTTGTTAAAAACAAACAATAATAGTTAAAGTGTAATTGTATGAAAGCGTACTTTAACACCTTTTTAACTATTTGTTTACGAAAATATGATGAAATGATAAGATTTGAAATCTTTTCAACTAAATTTGATTTTTGAATCGTAAAGACTTCATAAATTTAAACAAATTTTAAACCAAAACGCCAAAATGAGACTTTTTTTATTGGTTTTTTCCTTACATATTGTGTTATTTGTTGATGCGCAAAATGTTAACCCAAATCAAATTCGAACAAAAATTTACGATACTATTTTACAAGATATCCAAAAACAAAGTTTAGAATTTCCGAACAAAAAAATTGTGGTAGATCCTACGATTAATAAGTTTGAAGATTATAAAATGGACGAATTTGGGCTGAAATTAGATTCGGCGAAATATCTACAAGACACTTCAATTTGTTCTAAATTAACAACCTATAAATGCGTTTCGAAATTTGAGATTGATAATTATTCGATTACCAATGTTTACAAAGATGAAGCAGATGCGTTATATCCTGACTTTTATGGGATTTATGCACCAATCGATTCGTGGTACAATTTGATTTATTATGCGGCTGTTAATCATTTTGAGAAGGATAGAGAATTTCAATTTAACGTCTTAATTCCAGTTCGAAATGTGCAAATGAAAAATAAAACGATGAAGGAAAAAATGTTCTTTTATAACGTTTTGTTTGATGAGCAATTTAAGATTCTAAAATTTGAAAAATTATTATTAAAACATTAAAATTCAATCAGAAAAGTTGTAAATTAGCAAGACTCAAATTTTTAATTGATGTTAAACGTTAGCGCTTATATAGACGAGCTTTTGCAGTTATCAAAAGGCAATTTACGGATTTGCCGTATGAATTGGTGGCTTTTAAAATACGAAGATGAATTTGAGAAAGCAATAGAACAAACGTCTTGTAAAAAGTGGCAAAGATGGCTTTATAATGGAGAACATCCATATCCATGTGTTTGTCCAAAGCGCGAAAAATTATGCGTTTTTATCGATTTATATCGTGAATTGGATCGTTTGACACAAGTGCAACGTTTAGAGAATTTTTTTCACGAATATTTTCAAAAATTTGAGTTGATTAAAGATTCAAAAGAATCTTTAAAAAACTGGATGAATGATATTCGTCCAACGATTTCGTCCATTTATTTATTGTTGGATAAGAATGATAATCTAAAGATTAGATTTTATAATTCGGATCCAGTTTTGGAAGTGGATATCAATAAAAATGATTATAAATACACCTTGTTGTGTTTGGATATTTTTAACTACAACATGTACGTAAGAGGCATGTAAACGAAAAGAGAGTTGACGAAATCAACTCTCTTTTTTTATGAAATAATAGATTAAATATGGCTTATTTAATTAAACCAATTTCTCTTAAACGCTGAGTCAAGAAATCTCCAGCTGTAATATCTTCAAATTGTTTTGGATTTTCTTCTGTTACACAATCTTCTAAAACAGATAAATCCATTTCAGAAATTGGATGCATAAAGAATGGAATAGAAAAACGAGATGTTCCCCATAATTCTTTCTCTGGATTAACCACTTGGTGAATTGTTGATTTTAATCTGTTGTTTGTGTGACGAGATAACATGTCACCAACATTAATCACCAATTCGTCGTCAGCAGCAATTGCATCAACCCAAGTTCCATCATGACGTTGCACTTGTAATCCACGACCTTGCGCTCCCATTAACAATGTAATCAAGTTAATATCTCCGTGAGCACCTGCACGAACTGCATCTTTAGGTTCTTCCGTGATAGGAGGATAGTGAATTGCTCTCAAAATAGAGTTTCCGTTTTTCACTTTATCATCAAAGTAAAACTCGTCTAAACCTAAGAATAAAGCCAAAGCACGTAAAACGTAAACTCCAGTTTTTTCTAATTGTTTGTATGTTTCTTCACCATAAGTGTTAAAACCTGGAACTTCGTTTACATCAACATTTTCTGGATAGTTGTATTTCGCTTTATCTTCTTCAGATAAATACTGTCCAAAATGCCAAAATTCTTTCAAGTCACCAACAGTTCTACCTTTAGCATGTTCGTTTCCGAAAGCTGTATAACCGCGTTGACCACCAATTCCTTCTACTACATAACTTTGTTTTGTTTCTGTAGGTAAAGCGTAGAATTCGCGAACGCTTTTATATAAATTTTCAACTAATTCGTCAGATAAAAAATGTCCTTTCAAAGCAACGAATCCGATTTCTTCGTATGCTTGACCAATTTCGTTGACAAATTTTTGTTTTCTTGCAGGATCATCAGATAAAAAGTCTGCTAAATTAACCGATGGAATTCCGTTTTGTGACATTTATATTTTGTTTTATAAAATTTCTTCTGCAAAGGTATAGAAAGATTTCTTTTGTGAATAATATTGTTAATAACTTTTTTGGATTGCTATTGGTTTGATTTAAAATTAAATCGTTTAAATGATTTTAATTGGCTAAAATATTTATTTTTAATGATATTAAGTTTATTTTGAAGGTTCTATTGATTTTGATAAATATAAGCATTTACTATTTAAAATTGTATTTTAATATATATTACTTATAATTCTGATAATGGATATGGGTTTTGTTATATTACAAAAAATTAAAATGAATGAAATTACTATTTACTTTTTTATTATTTAGTTCAATTGTCTTTGCTCAAGAAAAAGGGAAGGCTAGGATGATGATTTATCCTGGTTGTGAAAAATTTGAAAAGAAAGGTGTAAAGAAGTTAGCAGACTGTTTTAGTAAGGATTTTAATAAACAGCTATTGCTTGAAGTTGAACAGGTGTTAAAAAATAATGGTTTGACAATTAATGAAATAAATGTAAATGCAAAAGTTAAATTTCAGATAAATAAAGAAGGTGAGTTTCAAGATTTAGAAGTAATTGGAAATGATTCAGAGAAATTACTTATTGAAGAGGCTTTTGTGAATTATGTTGTAAAATTGAAAAAAGACAACAAAAAAATAATTCCTGCTGTTACTGAAAAAGGAGAAGCTGCAAGATTAATTTTTGATATACCATTTAAAATTATAAATTAAGGTTTGAAGTTTTATTAATCTTAAGGCTAATTTTACCACAAGGAGATTTCATTCTATATTTGCAAAAATATTTATGATGAAAGATCAATTTTTTCAATATATACAAGACTTACAAAATAAAATTATTGCCAAACTTGAAGAAGTTGATGGTAAAGCAAAATTTTTACGAGATAATTGGGAACGCGAAGAAGGAGGCGGAGGTCTTTCTTGTGTTTTAACTGACGGAGCTGTTTTTGAGAAAGCTGGTGTTAATATCTCGAAAGTTTATGGTGAATTGCCCGAAACAATGCAAAAAGCGTTGAATGTTTCATCGGGTAAATTTTTTGCTTGTGGATTGAGTTTGGTTATTCATCCAACAAGTCCACATATTCCGACGACTCATGCAAATTGGAGATATTTTGAAATGTATGACAAAGAAGGAAATGTTGTGGATCAATGGTTTGGAGGTGGACAAGATTTGACGCCATATTATTTGGACGAAGAAGATGTGATGCATTGGCATACGATCTGTAAAAAAAGTTGTGATGCGCATGATGTGGCGTTTTATCCGAAGTATAAAGAAGAATGTGATAAATATTTTTGGAATACGCATCGTGAAGAAGCGCGTGGAATAGGAGGTTTGTTCTTTGATTATTTGAAACCAACTTCAGAAAAAACAGTTGAACAATGGTATGATTTCGTAACAGAAGTAGGAAACTCATTTTTGGAGGCGTATATTCCGATTGTTGAAAAACACAAAAATGATGAATTTTCTGCTGAACAAAAGGAATGGCAAGAAGTTAGACGAGGTCGTTATGTGGAATTTAATTTAATTCATGATAGAGGAACTTTGTTTGGTTTGAAAACCAATGGTCGAATAGAATCTATTTTGATGAGTTTGCCGAAACATGTACAATGGCACTACAATCATCAGCCAGAAGAAGGTTCGGAAGAATATAAATTAGTTGATGTTTTGAAGCATCCAAAAGATTGGATTTAATCAATAAAATATAAAATGCCTGAACAATTGTTCAGGCATTTTTTTAATCTTCTCTCGATCCGTCATCTGCCATTCGGACCATTTTTGGTGTAAAAGTTGCCACAATATCCACCAAATCTTGTTGCGCAGCCATTACTTCGTGAATATCTTTATATGCCATTGGCGCTTCATCTTTTCCGCCACCAATTAATGTAATTTCAAAATCATTTAAATAATCGTTTATCTTGTTTTGTGATAATGATTTAATTGCTTGTGTTCGGCTCATCTTTCGACCAGCACCATGAGAAGCCGAATGAATAGAATTTTCTTCACCTTTTCCGCGAACCAAAAATCCTGGCGCAGTCATTGAACCTGGAATAATTCCCATCACATCTTTAGAAGCTGGTGTTGCACCTTTTCGATGAACAATTACTTCTTCGCCATTGTAAATTTCTTTCCAAGCAAAATTATGATGATTTTCTACTTTCGCTAAAACTTCTGCACCGACAGATTTTGCAATTTTTTGATGAATAATTTCGTGACAAGCCGAAGCATATTCGCCAGCCAAATTCATCGCAATCCAATATTCTTGACCTTCGGCTGAATCCAAATCCAAATAAGCTAAATTTTGTGCTTTGTATGGTAGTTTACAAATTTCTTTTGCAATTTTGGTATAATGTCCAGCGATTGTAGCGCCAAAACCTCTCGATCCAGAGTGCGTTAGCAAAGCCAAATATGAACCTTTTTTGATGTTCAGTTTTTCATCATCTTCCTTGAAATCAATCAAACCAAATTCTACAAAATGATTTCCTCCACCAGAAGAACCCAATTGCGACCACGCTTTATCTTTTAAATTTTGAATAAATGAATTCGTCTCGAATTTTGCATCATCTAAAATCTGATGTTCAGCTTTGTATTGACCATGAAAACCATGTCCTGCACCAAATTTTGTATTTTTGATCAAAGTTTCTTTTAATGAATCGTGATGTTCAAAATAATGAGAAGCAGGTAAATCATAAATCGATAAAGCCATTCTACATCCAATATCAACGCCGACACCATAAGGAATAATCGCATTTTTGGTTGCTAAAACTCCGCCAATTGGTAATCCATAACCTTGATGCGCATCTGGCATAATTGCGCCAGCAACGGTAACAGGAAGTTTCATGGCGACTTTCATTTGTTCTAAAGCGCCGTCCTCAATTTTTTCCGCACCATAAATTTTGAAATCGGTTGGATTTTCATTCAATTCAATTAAGTTTTCATCTTGTTGAGGTAAATGAATTCCATTGATAAAACCATTTGCAAGCGTTTTGAAAATTTTATCTTCTAAGAAATCTTGGGGAGAAGATAAAACTTGCGCATATTTATCAAGCATTTCTGCTTTTGTGTAACCATTTCTTTTTTTGTTGATTTTTAAGGCAATTCCTAAAATTTCATTTTCAGGATAACCCAAGGCAATCAAATCATTTCCATTGATTGGTTTATTTTGTTGTTCATTTGTTTTCATATAATTTGGTTCTAAGGTTAATTAAAAATTCTTCCACTTTCGAAGAGTTTATTTCGGATGGAAGACGTTTTAATTTCGATTTTTCTTCAATTTCTCGTTGTAAATTTTCAGCTTTTTCGATTACTTCTTCATAAGAAAAATCTCCATTTTTTATAGCTAATAATTCGTTACGATCTTCTGTTCGTTTTACATTTAGATTTCCAGTTTCCACTAATTCTTTTGCAACTTTTAATAAACGAATCGTGTGCATCATATTTTTACTATCGTAATTTTTTTCATGTGCAATATTAGTTGTGTATCGCTCTTCATTTCGCAATTTCATCCAATCCCAATATTCTTTGTATTGCTTGCAATAAGCGGAATATTCGTCTTTTTGGAAAATGAAATAGGCAATTGGTTTTTCATTTTTCGGAATTTCACTCAAACGAATATCATCATTCTTTTCATCTTTTATAATTCCTTTATAATTAAATTTTTCACTGTAATAAAGTGCAAATAAATCTTTTGAATGATTGATTT
Organism: Empedobacter sp. GD03865; assembly: GCF_029840775.1. Classification (NCBI taxonomy): domain Bacteria; kingdom Pseudomonadati; phylum Bacteroidota; class Flavobacteriia; order Flavobacteriales; family Weeksellaceae; genus Empedobacter; species Empedobacter sp. GD03865. The sequence continues at coordinate 93,013 of NZ_JAOCDF010000002.1, read as the reverse complement.
TACTTAATCCACAAAACGCTTGTTTATAAGAATTTGAAATGAGCCAATCAGCAAAAGAAATAGTTTTATTGTCATCAATAATATAAGAAAAATCAAGAACTATTTTTCTGTTTTTATCTATTGGATTTAGAAATTTCTTGTTTAAACCTTTTGCTTTTTTGATTTGACTCAATGCATATCCAACAAATGTTTTCTCAACTTCTGATGTGATAAAATCTTTGTAATTTAATTCATCTAACAAAGGCGATTTGTACAAAATATATTCTTCTGGAGTCGCTAAAATTTCTAAACAACTTGGATTATTTTTCAATAACAATTCAATAAATCGACCGATTTCGTAATACAGAATATCATTGGTTTCGTTGCTAATTTGTGCTTGATATTCGAAACCATAAAATTCATTTTTCGGCAAATAAAAAACGCCACGAATATCAGTATCAGAATTTTTGGTCGCTAAATTATACGCTTTACTTCCGCTTATACACTCAAATAAAATTAAGTTTTGACTTTTTAGATCTTCTATAGTTAGTTTCATTTTGTTACGGTTTTAATGAAAAATGCATTGATTTTATTTTTATCAAATTCAATTTTAGGCAATTTTTCTGATTTAATTTTTAATTCATTTTTCAAATTAATTATCCAATTTAAAGTTTCTTCATTTTTTGAGATTCTAAAACTTTCATCAACTTTAGATTTAATTTCAAGATATTTATCCACTTGATTTTCGATTGTTTTATCTTCGATTAAATATTTTAACTTTTCAAATTCCATCGGAGGAATTGTTTTATTTTCTACAATCCATTTCGCTGAAAGAACCGAACGTAAAGTATAAAACAAACTTTTGAGTTTAATTTCGTTTTGATGTTCCATTTCAATCAATCGCTTTGTTGTAATTCCCAAATAATGCATGGTAACTTTTTGAGAATTGAATTGTGAAGCAGCTAAATTGAACAATTCTTTTTCGAAAATCTCATTAGAAATATAATGAATTGGAGATTGTAAATATTCGTTGATACTCGAATTTGATTTCAACATTAAGCGCAAAACCTTTTGAATATCCCAACCTTTAAAATCCAGTTCATCTACAATTTCTAAATCTATAAAATCATCAACAGAATCAATTTTTAGATAATCGTTAATATTTCGTGTGTAAATAAATCGTACATCGTAATCGCTGTCAGTAGAAGGGAAGCCCTAAGCGCGGCTCCCAGATTCTACAGCAAAAAGAATTTTGACGTTATATTTATCTTCTATTTCTTTTAATTTATTTTGTATGATTGGTTTCATTTTGTAAACATTGTTTTTAGTTCATTTAATACATTCGACCCACCAGAAATTGAGATTTCTCCTACTTTATCAGCAATTTTTTCGATGTATTCCATCTCTTTCAATTTCCATAATGTTTCGTTTTCTTCCATTAATTTTGCTGTATTCAACAAGCTTCTTGTTGAAGCAGTTTCCTCACGACGCGTAATCGAATTAGCTTGAGCCGTTTTTTCGGCAATCAAAACACGGTTCATAATTTCTCTTATTTCTCCTGGAAGAATAATGTCTTTCATACCTGCGTCAATCAATTTTAGACCAATTTCTTGGAATTGAGCTTGATATTTTTGAATGATATAATTCGTTACCGAATTTTTATCTGACATCAAATCATCAAAATTCATGTTTCCAATAAATTCTCTCAAACCTAATTGAATGGCTTGATAAATCATTTTCTCGAAATCTTTGTTCGATTGATAAGCGTTTAACAAATCAGTAATTTGATAATTTACCATAAAATTGATTCGTAATTGCGCTTTATCTTTCGTCAAAATTTCTTGTCCCGAAATTTCAATTGTTTGCGGACGCATATCAAAAGATACCATCGAGATTTTAACTTCGTTGTTATAAAATTTATACTCGCCAGCTTTTAAAACTGAATTAAATTCATTGTCTTTGAACAAAATTCCTTCATGATAAGTTGGAATAGAAATAATACGAATCGCACCAGTTTTTCTTAAAATATCTATTTCTCTTTTTGTTAAATTCTTAATTTCGTCAGTAGAATTCAAGTCAAATTTTACAGCTTTTAATTGAGTCGAATTTTTCCAAATCATCACATTTTTATTGTAAAATGAATCGTACGATTGATTGTTTTTGTAAATAATCAACACTTCGTTATGTAATACTTCGATAAAATCTACCATCGATTTCAATGTTTCATTTTCTAAAAACATTGTGTGGTATTTTTCATCAATTATTTCGTTGATGTTTAATTTTTCGATGTTTTTATTAAAGAAAATCCAATAATTTCCTTTTGAGTAAATTTTATCTACTTCGTTATTTTTGATATAGATTCCAATTTCTTGGTTGTTAATTGCTAATTTTTTCATTTTATTATTTTTTATAGGTTTTTACTATTTTTTTTGTCATTCTGAGCCTGTCGAAGAATCTTTATTATGAGATACTGAAACGAGTTCAGGATGACTATTTTTTAATTCTATTCTCGATACAATTTTTCTTTATTTTCATTTCGAAAAATCACTCGAATTGACGAATTATTGTCATTCTGAGTTTATCGAAGAATCTTTTTCTAAATTTTTTAATTAAAAAAGCTAAATCATTTTTCTTTTTTAAAACGGAATTTGAAGTTTGAGCAGCTTATTTTGATTTCTTGTTTTAATCATTTTTTTCAAATCATTTTGACTTGATATTTTAGTTTAAATCCTTGAAATCAATCATCAACTAAAGTTTCAAATTCAGGTTTTAAGCAAGTTTTTGATCTTATTTCAAATTCATTTCTATGAAATAAATTCTCTATTCGAAAAGAAAACTTTTTAGCTTTTTTTGTTTCCAATGGTGCCCTTTCGGGCGATAAAAAACAGATTAAAAGTCTGATTTTAATGATTACTCTAACCAACTGAGTTATTTCAGTTTACTGAAAGTAGGAATCGAACCTACGACCCATCATTAATGATTGCTATACCGCTTAGCTATTCCAATCGAAATTGAAAATGGGATTCGAACCCATGTGCATCATTGGGATTTTAATTATTCAGAATAGAAGTGATGAAGCATTTTCTACTACAATGCTATACTGAAACATTTGTCAAGGAACAATTAAAATCGTTTGGTTGTTAAACCTTTGACAAAGTTGGAGTAGAAGTGTGCGAATGAATTGCGCAATAAAATATTTTTTCGAAATAATTTGTAAATGATGATGAATAGAGGATTTTATATTGAAAATATTTTGAATAAAAGTTGAAATAAAAATTTCTACGCAAATAGATTGCGTACTTTGAATTGAAATTTGTAGTATTGAACAAAGAAATCAACCATGGCAACCAATAAAATTGCATTAATACGTTATCAAACGATTGATAAATGTCTTCAAAATCATTTCAGAAAATGGACATTAGAAGATTTGATAGAAAAAGTTTCGGAAGCTTTGTATGAATATGAAGGAATAACTTCTGGTGTTTCGAAACGTACAATTCAGGGCGACATTCAGGTGATGCGAAGTGATAAATTGGGTTATAATGCGCCAATTGTTGTTCGAGAAAAAAAGTTTTATGAATATGAAGATCATGACTATTCGATTCATAATTCACCAGTTTCTTCTGCTGATTTAGATAAAATGAAAGAAGTGATTTCGGTAATGAAACAATTGAATGGGTTTAATTATTTTGATGATATGAACGAGATTATTACGCGTCTCGAAAATAATTTATCCAAACAAACGCATCAACAACCAAATTATATTCAGTTTGAGGAAAATCCATTGTTAAAAGGTTTGGAGCATTTGAATCGATTGTATCAAGCAATAGTGAAGAAGCAACCTCTGTTGATTTCTTATCAATCATTCAAAGCAAAAAATCAAGAACCAAAACAACAAGTTTATTATCCGTATTTGTTGAAAGAATACCGTAATCGCTGGTTTTTATTGGCTAAATCGAGAAAAGATAAAAATTTGTATACGTTGGCTTTGGATAGAATTGTTGAGTTTTATGAATTGGCAAATGAACCTTTTGTAGATGAGCAAGAAATTAATTTTGATACGTATTATAACAATGCGATTGGCGTAACGAAAAGTGTGAAAGAAAGGGAGCAGCGTGTTGTTTTTCGTGTGAATAAAAAATTAGCGCCCTATGTGGTGACAAAACCAATTCATGCGACGCAAAAAGTGTTGGAAGTGACGGACGAAGGAACTTTATTTTCGATAGAAGTTGTACATAATTTTGAGTTGGAACGAGAACTTTTAGGATTTGGAGAAGAAATAGAAATTCTTGCTCCAAGATTAGTGAAAAAAAGAATCAAAACACGATTAGAAAAAGCATTAGAAAAATATAAAAAATAGAATTTCTTTCATACATTTAATTCATTAAAAACTAACTTAAATGATATGGAATAAAAGAATAATGACACTTTTGAGTGTCTTTTTATTAATCTTCTCGACAAGTTTGTTTGCACAGAAAGCGAGTGATTCTGTGAAAAAATATATCTATTTAACTTTTGATGATGGACCTTTGAATGGAAGTGAAAATATTGATGAGGTTTTCAAAAATGAGAAGTTAAAAGTGACTGTTTTTCTTGTTGGAGAACATGTGGAGAAAAATAAAACAATGACGGATTATTTTAAATATTACGAAGATAATCCTTACATCGAAGAATGTAATCATAGTTGGACGCATGCGAATGATCAATACAAAAAGTTTTATAGTAACGAGCAAACGTCGGTTGAGGATATTTTGAAAAACCAATCGATACTAAAATTACAAGATAAAATTGTTCGTTTACCAGGAAGAAACATGTGGAGATTGGACGGAAAATCGAAGAATGATGGAGCTTCTGGTGTACAAACGGCTGATGGTTTAGCAAAGTTGGGTTATAAAGTTATTGGTTGGGATTTGGAATGGACGCATCATGGAAAAGATGGAACACCGGTGCAATCTGTTCAAGCGATTTATAAACAAATTGTTAATCAATTAGAATCGAATAAAACCTTTACAAATAATAATATAGTTGTGTTAATTCATGATGAGATGTTTCAGAATAAATGGGAAGAGTCCGAATTGAAACAATTGGTTGATCTTCTTAAAAAACATGATAACTATATTTTTGAGCAAATAAAATTTTATCCTCAATAAAACTTTTATAAAATACAAAAGCTGTCCAAAATTAGACAGCTTTTTATATGTAGTAATTTGTATAAATTAGTCTCCCATCATTCCTCCAACTAAAGAATTGACAATTGCTAAAACAATACCAAATAATAATGCGTACCAGAATCCGTCAACATGGAAACTGTCTCCCATAATTGCGCTTGCTAATAAGATAATAATTGCTGTAATCACAAAAGAAAATAAACCTAATGTTAAGATTGTTACAGGTAAACTAATAATGTTTAAAATTGGTTTTACAACAGCATTTAAAAGTCCGATAACAAGTGCAACAATAATCGCAGAACCATATCCTTTTACAGATACTCCAGGTAAAATGTTAGCAAGTCCGAAAACAACTAATGCTGATACCAAAAGATTAATAATAAAGCCCATAATTTGTATTTTTTAGATTAATATATCTAAATTAAAATCAAAAGCTTTGCCAAATTGTTAAAAATTTTAATAAAAATAAAAAAAGCTCAGAAATTTCTGAGCTTTAGTATTATTGTATTGAGAAGATATTCTTTTTATAATTGTTCAAAAAGATATTTCATGTTGACTTCTTTGTCGATAATTTGAGCTAACTCATTAATATTAACACGTTTTTGCTCCATTGTATCACGGTAACGTAAAGTAACAGAATTATCGTTTAATGAATCGTGGTCAACAGTGATACAGAAAGGTGTTCCAATCGCATCCATACGACGGTAACGTTTACCGATAGTATCTTTTTCTTCGTACATTACGTTGTAATCTAAACGTAATTTCTTCAAAATTTCTTTCGCTAATTCTGGTAAACCATCTTTCTTTACCAATGGTAAAACAGCAGCTTTAATTGGCGCTAATGCAGCTGGTAAAGATAATACAACACGTTCTGATCCATCTTCTAAAACTTCTTCTTTCAATGAATTTGAGAAAACTGCTAAGAACATACGATCCAAACCTACAGAAGTTTCTACAACATAAGGTGTGTATGATTCGTTTGTTTCGTTATCGAAATATTGAATTTTTTTACCTGAATGTTGTTCGTGTGCTTTCAAATCGAAATCTGTACGTGAGTGAATTCCTTCTAATTCTTTGAATCCGAATGGGAATTTAAACTCAATATCAGCAGCAGCATTTGCATAGTGCGCTAATTTTTCGTGGTCGTGGAAACGGTAATTTTCATTTCCTAAACCTAATGTTTGATGCCAACGTAAACGTGTTTCTTTCCATTTTTCGTACCAATCTAACTCAGTTCCTGGTTTTACGAAAAATTGCATTTCCATTTGTTCAAACTCACGTTGACGGAAAATAAATTGACGTGCAACAATCTCATTACGGAAAGCTTTACCAATTTGAGCAATTCCGAAAGGTAATTTCATACGTCCAGATTTTTGTACGTTCAAGTAATTTAAGAAAATACCTTGAGCCGTTTCTGGGCGCAAATATAAATCCATTGCCTGATCAGCTGTTGCACCTAATTTTGTTCCAAACATCAAGTTGAATTGACGAACTTCTGTCCAGTTTTTAGAACCAGTTACAGGATCAGCAATTTCTAATTCTTCAATCAAAGCTTTTACGTCATCTAAATCTTCGTTTTCCAAAGATTTTCCCATGCGTGCTAAAATTGTATTGATTTGATTTTGATATTCTACAACACGAGGATTTGTCGCAACAAATTGATCTTTATCAAAAGCATCACCGAAACGTTTTGCAGCTTTCGCAACTTCTTTCTCGATTTTACCTTCAATTTTTGCACAATGATCTTCAATTAAAACATCGGCACGGTAACGTTTTTTAGAATCTTTGTTATCAATCAAAGGATCATTAAATGCGTCAACGTGGCCCGAAGCTTTCCAAGTAGTAGGGTGCATAAAAATAGCAGAATCAATGCCGACAATGTTTTCGTGCATTTGTACCATTGCTTTCCACCAATATTGTTTGATGTTATTTTTTAGCTCAGCTCCGTTTTGACCATAATCGTAAACGGCTGATAATCCGTCATAAATCTCACTCGATTGAAAAATGAAACCATATTCTTTCGCATGAGAAACTACTTTCTTGAAAATATCTTCTGACATAATTAATTGTGTGTTCTTATTTAAAGTGCAATTTTAGTGATTTTTGATGACTATTGAGGTATATTTTGATAAAATCGTAAGGCTTTAAGCACTTATTCTAATTTTTGATTAGATTATTAGCGGAATGATTGATTTTATAAAATCGGATTATTTCAATTTCAATCAAAAAAACATACTTTTAAATCATAAAAAAAATGATAACCGTATGAAAAAGTTTATTCTTCCTATTCTATTATTAAGTTTTGTTGCAAGTTGTAATTCTAACAATTCATCTTCTTCGTCTACAGAAAATAAAGTTGAAAATGAAGTGAAAGATTCGGTTAAAGAATCAGATGTTAATTATAATGTTGCGCTTGATTTTATGAATAATTATGTGGATTATATTATGGATACAATTGTTAAAATAAATCAAGATGAGTATATTAAACAAAACGAATTGTTGACGCAAAATTTTAAAGATCGATATAAATTTGTGCAAGATTCTGCTTATAAAGTTGAGCCAGAAGTTGGTTTAGATTTTGATCCGATTGTCGATGGACAAGATTTTCCGGATAAAGGATTTAAAATAAAATCGATTGATAAAGCAACAGGTTTAGTGACTTTGCAAGGGATAGATTGGCAAAATTTTGAAGTTGTTTTGAAAATTGTTAACGAAAACGATAAATCGTTAGTAAATGGTTCTGGAATTATTAATATTCCAACGAACAAGCAGGCAAAAAGATAAGTGATGAAACTGAAAATTCTATAATAAACTTGGAAAATGATATAAATTTCAGTTTGTTTTGATTTGAATTTTTTGTTTATTTTTGTCCAACATGAAAATGCAACAGTACATAAAGTATGTTTTGTCGGTGGTTTTGATTTTTTCAAATCTTAGCTACTCATTTTCTATGCATTTTTGTCAAGGAGAAATGGAACAAGTGACGATGAATCATTTGGATAATAATTCGTGCAAAATGGAAGTTTCTACTTCGTGTTGTCCTCCAAAAACAGAAAAAAAACATTGCGAATTACCAGAAAACAATAAATCTAAAAAAGACGATTGTTGTAAGGATATTTCGTATTCGGATAAGTTTGTAGAAAAGCAAACTGTCAAAATTCAAAAACTTATTCCGATTAGTTTTATAGTTTCTGAAATTCTTCAAATTAGAATTCCGATTCAAGATGAAGAGGTGAGCAATCAATCTAGTTTCCTTGATTTTTATGTTGCGTCAAATGCACCGCCAAATTATATACTCAATTCTCAGTTAACATTTTACGAAGGGTAATACCCGTTTATTTTTTGATTAAATTAATCAGAAAACAATACGCTATTATCTAAATATTAAAGTATTTGATGAAAATCTAATCAACAAGTACACAATAATAAATAGGCATTGAGCCTTAAATCGTAAAAATGAAAAAAATATTCACTTCAGTATTTATACTAAGTGCTGCGTTTTCTTACGCACAATCTACTTTAAAAGGAAAAATTACAGATCAAAATCAACAACCAATCGTTGGAGCAGAAGTGTTTTGGCAATCGTCAGATATTACTGTTATTACAGATGAAAAAGGAAACTTTGAGATCGAAAATTATCAACCAACCTCAATTTTAGGTGTTTTTTATGACAATGAAACAACAACTTTTAAGGAATTAAAAGACGAATTTCAGAATATCACCATCAATGTAAAAGATCATTTTGGGGATACTTCGTTGAATGAAGTTGTGGTTCGTGATACAAGTAGTTCGCTTAAAAAATCGAAGTTTGCAACCAATATGACGACAATGACTGGAAAAGAATTGTTGAAAGCAGCATGTTGTAATTTAGCTGAATCTTTCGAGACAAATCCTTCTATTGATGTCAATTTTTCGGATGCTGTGACAGGAAATAAGCAAATTAAAATGTTAGGTTTAACCTCTCCTTATATTTTGATTGCAGAAGAAAATATACCAAATGTTCGTGGAGCTTCTCAAGCTTTTGGGCTTAGTTTTACGCCAGGAACTTGGGTAGAAAGTATTCAGGTGACGAAAGGTGCTGGAACGGTGATTAATGGTTACGAAAGTATTTCTGGGCAGATTAATACAGAATTAATAAAACCTTCAAATGATATTCCGTTGTTTGTGAATCTTTATGGTTCGACAGATTCTCGTTTTGAAGGAAATGTGCATTTGAACAAAAAATTGAATGATAAATGGAGTACTTCTTTGTTTATGCATGGAAATGCACGCGTTTCGAAGAATGATATGAACGATGATGGATTTTTAGATAATCCGCTTGGACACCAAGTTAATGTAATGAATCGTTGGCAATATCAAAACTTAGAAAAAGGTTGGGTCGGATTTTTATCTGCAAGATATTTGAATGATACAAAACAAGCAGGACAAGTTGATTTTGATAAAGATCGTGATAAATTAACAACAAATTATTGGGGGTCAGAAATCAATACAAATCGTGTGGATGTTTCGTCAAAAATTGGGTATGTTTTTCCAGAAATGCCTTATCAAAGTATGGGATTACAAACGGCGTTTAGCTATCATAAACAAGATTCTTACTTTGGATTGAATCAATATGATATCGAACAACAAAGTTTTTATGCCAATTATATTTTTAGTTCGATTATTAGCAATACAAAAAATAAATTCTCTACAGGAGCTAGTTTTACATACGATAAATTCAAGGAATTTGTAGCGCTTCCAACGGATGCGAATTATGATCGAATTGATAATTCTGCAGGAGCATTTTTCGAATATACGTTTGATAATATGAAGAATTTCAATATGATTGCTGGGCTTCGTGGAGATTATCATAATCGAATGGGCTTTTTCTTGACACCGCGTTTGCATACGCGTTATATGCCAGTAAAAGGAACAACAATAAAAGCGTCGGTTGGTCGCGGAAAACGAATCAATAATATATTTGCAGAAAATCAGAATTTATTTGCATCTTCAAGACAATTTAATATTCTGGGCGATGGAAATGGAAAAATATATGGTTTAGATCCAGAAATTGCATGGAATTATGGATTTAGCGTAACACAAGAATTTAAATTATTTGGTAAAAATGCAGATGTTACAGCAGATTTTTATCGAACAGATTTTCAAAATCAAATCGTAACTGATATCGATTATTTGGCTCGTCAAGTAAGATTTTATAATTTAGAAGGAGATTCGTATGCAAATTCGTTCCAATTTGATTTTAATTATAATCCATTCACAAATTTCAAAATTAGAGCATCTTATAAATATTACGATATCGCAACAGATTATGAAAAAGGAAAATTAGAACGTCCGTTGCAAGCGAAACATCGTTTCTTTACAAATTTAGAATACGAAACACGCGAAAGAAATGGTAAAAATTGGCGTTTTGATGCAACGTATAATTGGATTGGAAAACAGCGTTTACCAAATACATCAGATAATTTACCAGAAAATCAGTTGAATGAATATTCGAATCCATTTGGGACAATTAATTTCCAGATTACACGTGTTTTTTCAAAACGTTTTGAAGTATATATTGGAGGAGAAAATGTAACGAATTATCAACAACATCGCGTAATTTTAGGAGCAGATAATCCTTTTGGTTCAAATTTCGATAGTTCGATTGTTTATGCGCCAATTTTTGGACAAATGTATTACGCTGGATTAAGATTTAGTTTAAAATAAAAATCATAAAAAATATAAAATAATGAAAAAATTATTAGCCTTTGCTTTGGTTGCGACTTTAGGAATTAGCGCACAAGCACAAAATAAAAATGCAAAACACGATTTACACGTTAAAGGAAATTGTAGGCAATGCAAAGATCGTATAGAAAAAGCAGCTTATGGTGTAAAAGGTGTAAAATCTGCTGAATGGGATAGTAATACGCAAAATTTACATATTATATTGAATGAGAAAAAGAGTAAAGTGGATGATGTAGAAAACGCTGTAGTAGCGGTTGGTCACGATACTGATAATAAACGTGCAGAAGAAAAAGTGTACGGAAATTTACCTTCTTGTTGTTCATATGATCGTGAAGGTTCAGCTGGGGAAGCTAACACGCATAGTCATTAAAAGATTTTAAAATACAAAAAAGGGATTTCAATTAGAAATCCCTTTTTTGTTTATAAGATGTTAATAGTTTAAAAATGAAAATTTTATTTTTAACTTTTAGTTAACATTAACATTCTATATTTATGGCTTTCCTTTTTTGGAAAGAAACAAATAAATTAATTGAAGTGAAAATAGGTCAAATTGTAGAAATTCCAAAAAATTCTTCTATTTATAATATGGAAAAACCATCTTTTCAATCAAAAGAAGAAGAACTTTCTTGGAAGGTAAACCAAAGAAATTATTCTTTGTTTGATGGTTTTATTGTGGGAGAACATACTGGAATAGAAAAATTTGAAATAGGACAACGAAAAGGTTTAAATGTTAGCGGAAAAGAATTTCCGGTTTATGTGATTGGAATTGATGAACGCGAAAACAGAATTTTTATAGGACAAGGAAAAAATCATCCAGGCCTTTTTACAGATGTATTCTTTTTTGAAGAACAAAATATAAGTTGGTTAGAAAAACCATTTTTAATCAATGAAATAGAAGCTAATGTTGCATCTACATATTTGAAAGAAGAAATAAATGCGAGGTTTTATCAATTTGGAAAAATCTATTTTTTGGAGTTCGAAAAACAAATTCCTTTGATAATGAAAAATTACACATTAAGGCTTTCTTATGAAAACAAGGAAGTTATACTATTAAACAAATAATTGTTATTAAAATGAAATTGAAATTTACTTTTTTATCATTTGCTTTAGCATTATTCGCACAAGCTCAAAAAGCACCTGCGTATTATTCAAGCATTAATTTTAGTAAAACGAAGAATGAGTTGAAAAATGATTTTGCTAAATTAATTACTGATACTCATAAGCAAAATGTTTCTTATTCAGAAGGTTTGAAAAATTTATTTCAAACAAGTGATGCCGATCCTCAAAATCCATCTAATTTATTGTTGATTTATGGATCTCAGAGTTCTGGTACACATCAAAGAAGTCGTGCTTTTTCAGGATCTTGGAATAGAGAGCATGTTTATGCAAAATCTAAAGGAACACCAAATTTAGGAACTTCTGGACCTGGATCAGATGGACATCATTTACGTCCTGCTGATGTCACATTGAATAGTACTCGTGGAAGTTTGCTTTTTGATGATGGAGTAGGAGCAATGGCAATGAAAACGAGTCGTGGTGGTTGGTATCCAGGTGATGAATGGAAAGGAGATGTTGCGAGAATTTTAATGTATATGTATGTACGTTATGACAAACGAACTTTACCTCTTAACATTACTTTTGGACCAAGTACATATTCATCAGATTTCCCTGATATTCTTTTGAAATGGAATGTAGAAGATCCTGTTTCGCAATTTGAAATTCAAAGAAATAATGTTGTAGCGAATGTTCAAGGAAATAGAAATCCGTTTATTGATAATCCATATTTAGCAACTGTTATTTGGGGAGGTCCTAAAGCGCAAAATAATTGGCCAGAATCTTTTGGTGAAGGAGGAGGTTCTGAAGAGGATACTGAAAAACCTACTGTGCCAACAAATTTAGCTTCAACAACGATTACATCATCAAGTGTGTCGTTAACTTGGACAGCTTCTAGAGATAATGTAGGTGTTAATAAATATGATATTTATGTAGACAATACATATAATACAACTGTTTATAGTAATAACGGAACAGTTTCTGGATTAAATCCTTCGACAACTTATTCTTTTTATGTTGTAGCAAAAGATGTAGCTGGAAATAAATCGGATAATAGTACTGTAATTCAAGTAACAACAAAAGAATCTAATATAGGAGGAGGTTCAGGAGAAGGAACAAGCTGTGGAACAGAGGATTTTGAAAATATTCCATCTACAGGAAGTACACCTCCAGCATCATCTTACACAGATAGAACTTGGTCGAATAGAGGAATTGTGTGGACTGCAATAAATGCAAGAACAGACAAGCAAATTTATATCGATGGAGATAGTAATAAAGCAATTTGTATTAGAAAAGGAAATTTAAAATCATCTACAATTTCTGGAGGAATAGGTTCTTTATCAGTAAAAACATATCTTCCTTTTGCAGATTCTGATGGATTTTATACATTAAAAATTAATGGAGAAGTAAAAGGACAAATACCTTATTCTAAAACAGCTAAAACAACAAAAATTGATAATATTAATATTGAAGGAGATGTTGTTATTGAGTTGATAGATGAAACTTCAAATAACCGTGTTTCTTTCGATAATTTATCATGGACTTGTTACGAAAGATTAGCAACAGATGAGGTTAAAAAACAAAATAATAAATTAGTTATTTATCCTAATCCAGTTAAAAATCATGAATTTGTTGTCAATGGAATTGAAAATAAAGAAACTATTCAAATTTTTACTATCAATGGACAATTAGTCCAAACAATTCAAAATGTAACAAATAACTCTAAAGTTAAATTGAATAAATTAACAAAAGGTGTTTATATTATTAAAACGAAAAATCAATCTAATAAGATTATTGTAGATTAAAAAAATATCATCTTAATGATAAACAAAAAAAATCCATCTCATTTGAGATGGATTTTTTTGTTATATATTTTTCAATTACTGAAACATATCTTTTACACGTTCAAAGAATGATTTTTCATTTTTCGAAGGTTCTGGTGAGAAATGATCATCGTCTCTCATTTTTTCAAAATACGCTTCTTGATCTTTCGATAAATGAGTTGGTGTCCAAATGTTAACATGCACAAATAAATCACCTTTTCCGTAACCGTTCAAATCTGGTAAACCTTGACCTTTTAAACGTAATACTTTTCCTGATTGAGTTCCTTTGTCAATTTTAATTTTTACTTTTCCATTAACCGTCGGAATTTCTTTAGAAGCACCTAAAACAGCATCTGGGATAGAAATATACAAATCAAAATGTAAGTTGTTTCCATCACGTTTCAAAGTGTCGTGTTCTTCTTCTTCAATCAAAACAAGTAAATCACCAGGAATACCATCAAAAGGCGCATCGTTACCTTTTCCGCGAACTTGCAATTGAATTCCTTCTCTTGCTCCAGCTGGAATTTTAAGGTCGATTGTTTCCTCAATTTTGATTAATCCTTGATTATTTGCTCCTGAAGGAATTTTGTCAGCAACTTTTCCTACTCCTTGACAAGTACCACAAGTTGTAGCAGTTTGCATTTGTCCTAAAAATGTGTTGGTAACACGAACTTGTTGTCCAGAACCACCACAAGATGGACATGTTTTAGATGTAACGCCATCTGCTTGTTTGAAACGTTTAACTTTTACTTTCTTTTCGCAACCGTTCACCATTTCTTCTAAGTTCAATTTTACGCGAATACGCAAATCAGAACCTTTCATTCGACGTGGACCACGAGATTGACCTCCAAATCCACCACCGAATCCTCCGCCTCCAAAGATATCGCCGAAATGAGAGAAAATATCTTCCATATTCATTCCGCCGCCACCGCCGAATCCTCCGCCAGCAGCTCCGCCCATTCCTGCATGTCCGAATTGGTCGTAACGTGCACGTTTGTTGTCGTCGCTTAAAACTTCGTAAGCTTCTGCAGCTTCTTTAAATTTATCTTCTGCCTCTTTGTCACCAGGATTTTTGTCAGGGTGATATTTGATGGCAAGTTTACGATAGGCTTTCTTGATATGCTCTGATGTTGCAGATCTTTCGACCTGCAATATTTCGTAATAATCTCTTTTTGATGACATTTTCTTAATCTAAATTATAATCCAACAACAACTTTCGCGTAGCGAACTACCACATCATTTAATAAATAACCCGTTTCTACAACGTCTACAATTTTTCCTTTTAAATCCTCCGTTGGAGCAGGAATTTGAGTAATTGCTTCGTGTAAATCAGTATTGAAATCGTCTCCAGCTTTAGTCTCCATTTCTTTCAAACCTTTTGCACGTAACGTTTCTACTAATTTATTATTGATTAATTCAACACCTTGATGTAAGCTGTCGTCTCCTGACTTTTCAATTTGATTTAAAGCGCGTCCAAAATCATCTAAAACAGGCAATAATGAAGTGATTACCTCTTTATTTGCCGTCTTGAAAATGTCCATACGTTCGCGCGAAGTACGTTTTTTGAAGTTGTCAAACTCTGCAAATAAACGTAAATATTGGTCTTTTTCTTTTGCTAATTGTTCCTTAACAATTTCTAATTCTGACTTTCCAGCAGTTTCTTCTTGTGGCTGTTCTACAGTGTTATCACTCTCTTGAACGTTTTCTTGAAGATTCTCGTTCTCTAATTCTTCGTGTATATTTTGGTCAGACATATTCTTATTAGTTTTTTTGTTTCTGATTGAATCAAATAGTTTGCCAATGCCCATTATGTGTCGTTTTGTCAGATTTTAAATAAAAAAGAAGCACTTCTGTCGTTAGAAGTGCTTCGGTAAATGTATAAAGTTTTTTTGATTTGAGTTTTAGTAGAATTAAATTTCGTCACTTCGAGTGATTTTCAAAGAAAATTGTATCGAGAAGTTAGATGAAATAATATTTTCTTATTTATCAAAGTGTTATTCTAAACTTGTTTCAGAAACACATCTTGCGAGTTTTACTTTGAGGATGCGAAGTTGAAATGAATTCAACTTGACATAGGGTTTTAAAAATTATATTAAAACTTAAAATTAATTTTTCCATTCAAGAAACGTCCTGTCAAATAATTTGGCATTGTGTAAACGTTGTTCGAATTTACATCACGAATCCATGAATTACTGATTTCATTTTTGATATCAAACACATTGAAAACATCTACACCAATAGAAATTTCTTTGAAATTACTCCAAAAAGTTCCTTTTGATGGTTTCAATTCTTTTTGATTGATCAATTCTTTCACAAAACCAATATCCACACGTTTGTAATCTGTCAGCGTTGTTTGATAATTATATGGATCTGCAAATTGTGGTGCTCCGTTTGGTAATCCAGAAGCATAAATCAAATTCACATTGACCTTGAAAGAAGGTAAAAACTCCATATAATCTTGGAAAAATGCAGATAATTTGAAACGCGGATCTGTTGGTAATGGAATATTTCCTTTGTCATCAATATTTTGATAAGCGCGCGCATACGAAGCCGAGAACCAAGAATCTATACCAGGAACAAACTGCCCAAATAAACGCATATCAAGTCCATACGCATAACCTTTGGAGTTGTTATCTGCCGTATAACGAATTCTTACATTGTCTACATAATACGGATTCAAATCGTTTAAGATTTTGTAATAAACCTCAGTTGTTAATTTGAACGGACGATCCATCCATTTGAATTCGTAATCGTTTCCAAATATAAAATGAATTGATTGTTGCGATTTTACTTTATCATTCAAAGAACCATCTAAACGACGAATTTCGCGATAGAAGGGAGGTTGATAATAAATACCTGTCGAAAAACGGAACAACATATCGCTTTCCCAATCTGGTTTAACAGCGATTTGAGCACGAGGCGAAACAGTTGTTTCTTCGTTAAAATCCCAATAAGCTGCACGTACACCAGCGTTGAACATCACTTTCGCATCATTCCACATAAATTTGCTTGTATATTGTGCGTAACCTGAAATACGATTGGTTTTTAAATTATTTTTTGAATTGACATAATAACTTAAATTCAAACCATTTCCTGGATTTGGATTCATAACATATCCTGCCGAATCGATTGCTTGCCATTCACCTAATAAATCACGAATATCTTCTTGTTGAAATTTTGCACCCCACTCAATATCATTGTTTCCATTGATTTTATATTTTCCTTTGTGTTGAATTCCAGCAACCAACGCATCAAAATTATTTCGTGCATGATCGATTTGCGAACCAACATCATTCGTAGAAGTAGCATGGCCTTTTTCGTCTACTTCGGAAATGAAATAAGAACCTTGAATATCAAAATATTCGCGCTCTTTCGAATGATAAGCAAAAAGGTCTAACCCTAAATCTACTTTAGAATTTGGTTGATATGTAAATGATAAACTTCCTGTTTCTGTCGCAAATTTATCATCCTCTTTTCCGTCATAAAAAACAGTTAGCAACAACGGAGTATCCATTGTGTTGATGTACGTATCACGTTTTACAGGAAACATTTCGTAGCGCGAACGTGACATTGTCCCCAAAAATGCAACATTCCATTTATCATTTAATTTATAATTGATATTGGCTTGTACATCGTAATATTCGGGATTGAAATTGGTATCACCTTTTAAGGTATTCAACACTAAATTTCTGTTTTGATAGCGCGCTCCAACAATTGCCGAAAGTTTTTTGTCTTTAGAACCTCCGCCTAATGTCAAACTTCCGCCCATTAAACTTGCTTCTAATTGTCCTTCAAATTTTGTTGGGCGTTTGTAGGTAACATCTAAAACAGAAGACATTTTGTCGCCGTATTTTGCTTCCCAACCACCAGCAGAAAAGTTGATAAATTGCGTCATCGCAGGATTTACAAAACCTAAACCTTCTTGTTCGCCAGAACGAATCAATTGAGGTTTATAAACTTCGATTCCGTTAACGTAAATTAAATTTTCGTCATAATTTCCTCCGCGAACCATGTATTGCGAACTCAATTCTGTATTCGAATTTACGAAAGGCAATGTTTTCAATAAATCGGCAACTCCGCCAGTCAAACTTGGTCCTTGTTGCATTTGTGCAGCACTCAAAACAGTACTTTGCAAAGGTTTATTTTTATTAGATTGAAAAGAAATTGTTGCTTCACCTAATTCGATCGCATTGGTTTGATCAGGAACTAATTGAACAAAAATCTCTTTCTTGTTTTTATCTTTTAGCGTAAACGTTTGTGCAAACGAATGATAACCATTGTTGTTAAAAGTTACGGTAACGGAAGAATTTGATGGAATATCTATTTTGAAATTACCATTTTGATCCGTAAAATAAGATTGATCGTTGATAATAATCTCAGCTTCACTAATTGGAATTCTATTTTCGTCGACAACTTTACCATTAATTTGCGCAGTTTGAGCAAATAAAATTCCACCCAAAAGAGATAAACTTATGGTACTAAGAAATCTTTTTGAATGTTGTAGAGTATGTTGCTGTGTTGTTTTTTTCATCTTTCACGTTTAATTCTAATTGATGGTTGCCAACCGAAATCTGTTCTTTGTTCAAATTAATTGATAATCGTTTAATTTTTTGATCATATTCGGCTAAAACCCACTTACCATCGATATAAGCTTTATAATCTTTTATCCCAGATTGTGCATCATCAATTGTAAATTTGATAATAGCATTAGCTTGAGTAAATTGACTATCTGATTTGATATTTAACGGAGTAATTGTCGGTTTAGTATTGTCAATTAAAATAGAAAAAACACCAAAATCTTTTGGATTTGCAACAAGCTTTCCATTTTTGAGCTCTGTTGTTAAATAATCTTTTTTCCAAGCACCTCTTTTTTGATATTCGCGTACAATAACAGCTTTGTCCAATTGCGCTGTCGGAATGTCAGCAGTCGGTTCTATTGCTAACGTGTAAGTTTGATGAACTGGCATATAATAATCGCCCACCCAATGTTTACCATTCGAGAATTTATAAGCTAAATCAAAATCTTCGTAGAAGATATTTTTAGGGAAAAATATTTCGATTCCATCAGATTTGAAATGATTTTCTTTGTTCCATAATATTGGATTTGTTTCAGGAAGTTTCGCAGAATCTACAAATGCTTTTCCATTAACAGTAAAAGATTGCGAAGATAAATTGCCAGCATAATCAGAAACTTCAATTTTTACTTTGTACGATTTTCCATCTTCAAGTTCTAAAATTCCATTGTTTTTTAAGTTAGAATACATTCTAACAGGATTTCCATCTTTCACAAATCCTTGATACACCCAACTGTTATTTTTCTGAATATCGCCATAATCGCAAACACTATTTATAGCTCGCGCTTCATCAAACGAAAAACGATTAGAAGTAAACGTATAAATCGGTTCATCATTCACATAAATATTAATTTGATGAACTCCATTGTTATTTTCTGCTCCATTGTGTTTGTCATAGGCTTTTACACCAAAACCTATTGCGCCAGAGGCAGAAATTGTACCTCCATTTGCCACAACAACACGATTGATTTTTTGATTCACATCGCCATAAATTGGATAAGCATATAGGCCTAAAATAGATGGTTTTCGAGTATCAGGTAAATCAAAACCGAAGTAAAAAGGATTAATTGGTTCTTCTGTTTTGGTATCACGAATTTCGAAATGTAAATGTGGACCTCCAGAACCTCCAGAATTTCCAGAAAGAGCAATCAAATCGCCCATTTTTACAGGAAGTTCGTTTGGTTTTGGATGCAATTCTATCTTAAACGTTTCGTTTGCATATTGTTGTTTGCGCACATATTCTTGCAATTCGGGCGTAAATTCTCTCAAATGGGCATAAACAGAAGTATATCCGTTTGGGTGATCGATATAAAGTGCATTTCCATAACCTGTTGGCGAAATATTAATGCGAGAAATGTAACCGTCTCCAACCGCTTTTACTTTCAGACCTTCTCGTTGTTGAGTTTTGATATCAAGCCCAGCGTGGAAATGATTGGCACGTAATTCTCCAAAATTACCAGCTAAATAATTGGTAATTTCTAAAGGATTTTGGAAGATGTTTTTTGGATATGTTTCAGATTTTGGTTGTTCTGATCGTTGTCCAAAAACAACAGAACTTAGTAATAAGTTTAGGAAAATTGGCTTAATCACTTTCATTTTTTCTTTTCAATAATTAACAAATCAGTTAAAAGTAAACTAAATCTTTTACAAACCTCCTTAATCTTTTGAATTTCTGAAAATTATTTGGAGATAAATTTTTGTAAAATAAAATTAAATAAATGATTATCAATATTTTGTATTTGTAAAATAATAAACAAGTAAAAGAAAAGGATTTTAGTGAATGATTGAGAAATGATGAAAGTAATTTTAAAATCAAACATAAAAAACATCATCATGAGAAAAATTATTTTAGCACTTTTTATAGTTGTTTCTATCGTAAGTTGTAATGAATACAAAGGTTCAGAAAGTAATGCAGAATTGGCTGCTGATGCGAAAGAAGAAGTTGCGGTTTCTAATGCTGCAAATTTAGAAGTAGAAGGGAAGGTTTTTAAATCGAATGCGTTGATCGAAATGAAAGTAAAAGATGCGATGAAAGATGCGGTTCAAATCGAAGAAAATGCGATTTCGTTGAATGGATTTGTTTTGAATAGTGAAATGATTAATCAAATTTTAGATTCGGATATAGTTGAATTATCTGAAGAAAGCGTGAAGAAAATAGACAAAATTCAACGTTCTTATTTGATTGAATTGAAAGTTCCGTCAAATAAATTGCGTGAGCATGTCAAATTTGCAGTGGATAAAGGAATTATTATCGATCATATTTTGATTAATAATGAAGAAATGACCTTTGAGAAATATGAAAATGAGTTGAAAAATGAAAACAATAAAGCAATGAAAATCTCGAAACAAATCGAAAATAAAGTGAATAAAGCGTTGATAAATGATGCTACTTCTTATGCGACTATTGCGTATCAATTATCAGAAGAACCACGAGTTGTAACGAATATTTTACCACAAACTGATTTGAAAGCTTATAGAGAAATCAACTTAGGATATGAGTTAAAACAAAGTTGGAAAGATGGAATGTATTATTTCAAATCAATTTTGATTATTTTCTGTCAATTTCTGCCAACTATTCTTTCGGTATTGTTTTTGTTTTTTAGTATCAAGTATGTTGTGAAAGTAGTGAAGAATAGAGAAACGAAACAAAAAATGTAAGTAAATCTCTATTTGTCAAATGAATAAGAAAAAACTGATAATATTTAGGTTTTTGTATTGATTAGAAGTAAAAAAATACTATTTTTGCAATAGAAGCTAGAATAATTGAAATTCTCAGGAGATGGAAAAAATGGTAAAATTTAATGAACTTGAAAACAAAGTTTTAAGTGTTTTAGGCCAACTTGGGAATTATAAAGATATATTGAAGGGCGCTGAAAACTCGATACAAGAATTGGAAAAATTGCAAAATGAAATCAATTCTCTAAAAGAAGAAAATGCCCGATTGAAAAATAAATTGAGAGATTCGCAAGCGAATAACTTAAATTTAAATGAGGAAGTAAAACGATTAAAAGTCGTTAATGCAATGAGCGGAAATCAGGAGTACAAACAAATGATGAAGCAAAGAATGAACAAATTAATAAAAGAAGTCGATACGTGCATCGCTCAAATTAAAACTAATAATTAATAAAAGAATGTCAACTCAACGAATTGAGATAAAAATTGCTTCACGTCATTACCCAATGACGATTAATTCTGACGAGGAAGAAATGTTACTTTCTTGTGCAGAAGTAATAAATGGTATTTTGAAACAATTTGAACAAAAGTACGCTGTTTCTGACAAACAAGACGCGCTTGCAATGGTGACAATTCAGTTAGCTTTACGTGAAGCAAAGCTGAAAAAGCAAGTGAAAGATAACGAAGAAATGACAACAGAGCGCATTTCGAAGTTATTAGAATTGATTGATCAGTCAATCGCAAAATAAGAGAAGTTCTGACAGTTGTGAAACTGTCCACTAAACAATATTCCTACATTAGTTCTAGCTATTTTGGTTAACTCAACACTAGTTTTGTTACCGAGTGAACACCGTTCGGAAAGCGGGCCGCAACCTTTTAGGTTCATTTATTTGACAGCGGATACTTGACTGACGGACTAACTCAAATCCTGTTTACAGGAGTTAACTCAAAACATACTTTACTAATGTAGGTTTTTTTATATATAAACATTACATAATCTATGGACCCAATTATGACAATAATTATTGCAATTGTTACATTAATCATAGGTGCAGCGGTGGGATATTTCTTATCAAAAAAATCAGTTGATAAACAGAATCAAGAACTGATTGACGAAGCAACTCGCAAAGCACAAAATTTGATTAATGATGCTGAGAAAGATGGTGAAGCCATTAAAAAAGAGAAAATTTTTCAAGCCAAAGAAAAATTTTTAGAATTAAAATCTAAACACGAAGAAGTTGTTAATCAACGTGAAAGAAAAGTAGCTGATGCTGAGCTTAAAGTAAAAGAACGTGAAGAGAGAATCAAAACGGACTTAGCAGAAATTCAGAAACAAAAAGATCAGATTAAATCTGAGAAAGGAAATATACAAGCACGTACAGAGAAGCTTAACATTAAGCAAAAAGAAGTGGATACGATGCACAAAAAACAAGTAGAAATCCTTGAGAAAATTTCAAACTATTCTGCTGATGAAGCACGTGCTGAATTGATTGAAGTCTTGAAAGACGAAGCAAGAACGAAAGCACAAGCTCATATCCAAGAAATTATGGAAGAGGCTGAATTGGATGCGAAAAATGAAGCGCGTAAAATTGTGATTTCTTCTATTCAACGAATCGGAACAGAGCAAGCGATAGAGAATGCAGTTTCTGTGTTTAACATTGAATCTGATGAAATCAAAGGACGTATCATTGGTCGTGAAGGACGTAATATTCGTGCAATTGAGGCTGCGACTGGAGTTGAGGTGATCGTTGATGATACGCCAGAAGCGATTATTCTTTCATGTTTTGATCCTGTTCGTCGTGAAATTGCTCGTTTATCTTTGCACCGTTTAGTAACGGATGGGCGTATTCACCCAGCACGTATTGAGGAAGTTGTGGCAAAAACAACAAAACAAATTGAGGATGAAATTATCGAAGTTGGTAAGAAAACAATTTTAGATTTGGGAATTCACGGTTTACACAAAGATTTGGTTCGTATTGTTGGACGAATGAAATATCGTTCTTCTTATGGTCAAAACCTGTTACAACACTCTCGCGAGGTGGCAAATTTGGCAGGAACCTTGGCTGCAGAATTAGGGTTAAATCCTAAGTTAGCGAAACGTGCAGGTTTATTACACGATATTGGTAAAGTTCCGGAGCAAGAATCTGAATTGCCTCACGCAATTTTGGGGATGCAATGGGCAGAGAAATATGGAGAACATCCAGACGTAATTAATGCAATTGGAGCTCACCACGATGAAATAGAGATGACTTCTTTAATTTCGCCACTTATACAAGTTGCCGATGCAATTTCTGGTGCTCGTCCAGGGGCTCGTCGTCAAGTTGTGGAATCGTATATGCAACGTCTGAAAGATTTAGAAGCTACGGCTCTTAACTTTGATGGTGTAGAAAAAGCATACGCGATTCAAGCTGGTCGTGAGTTGCGTGTGATTGTAGAAAGTGATAAAGTTGATGACACAAAAGCAGCTGAATTATCGTTCTTAATTTCGGATAAAATTCAAAACGAAATGACTTATCCAGGTCAAGTTCGTGTAACTGTAATTCGTGAAACACGTGCAGTAAATATTGCAAGATAAAATTTAGAATTTAATCATATTCTTTAGGCAAGTCTACAACAAGGCTTGCCTATTTTTTTTTGTTAAATTATAGAAAATTAATCCAAGTTATAGTTGTTATTTTGATAAAAATTATTAAATTATAACGAATAAAAATTCAAAAATAATTAATTAATAATCAAATAATTAACAACTTGTTGATAACCTTTTTAATTTTTAAGATTACAAAATTTTTAATTGTAAAATCTTATCTTAATTTTGAAAGAATCGATGAGTAATTGAAACGAAAATGTAACCCTATTGAGGTTCAAATTTCTAAATAAAATAAAAGAACCAACTTCATTTATTTTGATGAAAGAATTCGTTTTTACCAAAGTTTATTAATCTAAAAAGTCCAAAAAACTATGTCTATTTTTGATAAAAGGGTAAATTATAAACCATTTGAATATCCTGAAATTTTAACCTTTACAGAAGCAATCCAAAAAGCATATTGGGTACATGGAGAAGTAGATTTTACTTCGGATATCCAAGATTATCATGCAAATTTAGATGATGCGAAACGCGAAATTCACAAACGTTCTATTTTATCAATTGCGCAAGTTGAGGTAACGGTAAAAGGATTTTGGGGAGATTTATATCACTATTTTCCAAAACCAGAATTGAATGGATTAGGTGCTACTTTTGCAGAATGTGAGTTTAGACACAGTGAAGCGTATTCGCGTATTTTGGAGGTAAATGGATATTTGGATGAATTTAATGTAGCCTTACAAAATCCAATTTTCAAAAGCTATAATACATTTGTTGGCGAAATTATGCGCGACGAGAGCAAATCAATTGTAGAGAAATTATTGTTCTTTGCATTGGTTATTGAAGATAGTTCGTTGTTCTCGAAATTTGCAAATATTTTGGCATTTACACGTTTTGATGGTTTAATGAAAAATACTGCAAATATCATTGCTTGGACATCTACAGATGAGCAAATTCACGCAAATGCTGGAATTTATTTGATTAATAAAATTCGTGAAGAAGGATTATTACCAGACGAATTAGATCAAAATTGGGTAGAAACTGCTGTTCGTGGATATATCGATCAAGAAGAAATGATGTTAGATTGGATTTTCGAGAAAGGAGAATTTGGTTATTACTCAAAAGCAGATTTATTAAACTATATGAAATACCGTATTGATGAAGCGATTGCTAAAATTGGTTACAAAAAAATATTTCATATTTCACAAGAACAATATAAGCCAATGGCTTGGTTTGAAGAAGAAGTTTTTGCAAGTAGCTTAGACGATTTCTTCGCAAAAAGACCAGTAGATTATACTAAACACGACAAAAGTATTTCGGCAGACGATTTATTTTAAACCGTCGAAACTTTTTATCAAAAACACAACTATAAATAAAATTATTTAACAAAATCACATCATTATAAATTCTAAAACTATGGACAATCCAATACCACACGACGACATTCAAAACATATTTTTTGACGGTGAAGCACCAAAATTATGGTGGAAAAACTCTGAATCAGAACAAATTTTGAATAGAGGTTATTTATTGAAAGGAGAAACAGTTGAAGGAGCTATAGATCGTATTACAGCTGCGGCTGCAAAGCGTTTATACAAACCAGAATTGCAAGAATCTTTCAAAGAAATGATAGAAAGAGGTTGGATGAGTTTATCATCTCCAATTTGGGCTAATATGGGAACAGAGCGTGGTTTACCAATTTCTTGTTTCAATGTTCATATTCCAGATAGTATTGAAGGAATTACGCATAAATTAGGAGAAGTTATCATGCAAACTAAAATTGGTGGTGGTACTTCTGGTTATTTTGGTGAATTGCGTGAGCGTGGAGCAGCAATTACAGATAACGGAAAGAGTAGTGGTGCTGTTTCGTTTATGGAATTGTTCAATTCTGCGATGAATGTGGTTTCTCAAGGTTCTACACGTCGTGGAGCTTTCGCAGCTTATTTGGATATTGACCATGATGATATCGAAGAATTTTTGAAAATTAAATCGATCGGAAGTTCAATTCAGAATTTATTTTATGGTGTTTGTGTACCAGATTATTGGATGCAAGAAATGATTGATGGAGATGCGGATAAACGTCAAATTTGGGCGAAAGTTTTAGAATCACGTCAAGAAAAAGGATTACCATATTTATTCTTTACAGATAACGTAAATAAAAATAAACCACAGGTTTACAAAGATTTAGGAATGTCAATCAACGCTTCTAATCTTTGTTCAGAAATTATGTTGCCTTCATCTGCTGATGAATCATTTATTTGTTGTTTATCTTCTATGAACTTAGAGTTATACGACGAATGGAAAGATACTGAGGCAGTACGTTTAGCAATTTTCTTTTTAGATGCAGTTTTACAAGAATTCATCGAAAAAACAGAAGGAAATCATTATTTAGCATCAGCTAATCGTTTTGCAAAACGTCACCGCGCATTAGGTTTAGGAGTATTAGGATGGCACTCTTATTTACAACGCAACATGATTCCTTTCGAAGGGATGGAAGCGAAATTACGCACAACAGAAATTTTCAAGCATATTCAATCTAAAGCAGACAAAGCTTCAGAAGAATTAGCACGTATTTATGGAGAACCAGAAGTTTTAAAAGGTTATGGTCGTCGTAATACGACAACTTGTGCAATTGCACCAACTACGTCTTCTTCTGCGATTTTAGGACAAACTTCTCCAGGAATTGAGCCGTTTGCTTCTAATTATTACAAAGCAGGTTTATCGAAAGGAAATTTTATGCGTAAGAACAAATATTTGACAAGATTATTACGTGAAAAAGGAATCGATAACGAGGATATTTGGCGCGAAATCATGTTGAATGGAGGTTCTGTGCAACATTTAGAGCAATTGACAAAAGAGGAAAAAGATGTGTTCAAAACATTCAAAGAAATTTCTCAATTAGAAATTGTTCAACAAGCAGCAATTCGTCAAAAATATGTAGATCAGTCACAATCATTAAACTTAAATATTCCACCAGATTTACCTGTGAAAGAAGTTAACCGTTTGATGATCGAAGCTTGGCAATTAGGTGTAAAAACATTGTACTATCAGCGTTCACAATCAGTTTCTAAGGAATTAGTTGCAAACTTAGTTTCTTGTTCTTCTTGTGAAGCTTAATAGGAAATGATATATTTTATTACAAATAGAAAATCCGCTCTTTTGAGCGGATTTTTTTATTGAAAGTCATCTTGAAATTTATCTCAAAACAAATTTACTTTTTACTGTCTTGTGCTCCAAAAACCTGCTGTAACAATGATGTTGTACGCAATGCTTTATTTCCACGAATTCCTTCTTCTTTTTCTGCAACCATGTTAAACACACCATTTATTGTTTGTTGTGTTACATATGCATTCAGATTTGGATCAATTTGGTTTCCAGTTAACGTATTATACTTTGTAATCAAATTATTCCAAACTTTATCCGCACCAACTTTTCCCAAAGAAGCTTCCACTTTTGGTTGAAAAGCCTTTGTTAAATCAGATGTTGTTTTTAGTTTTAAATAATTTGTAGCCGAATTATTTCCTCCTACTAGAATATCTTTCGCATCTGTAATGGTCATCGATGTAACTGCATTTACAAAAATAGGAGCAGCTTCAGAAACAGCATCTTCAGCAGCAGAATTCAATAGTTTGATTCCTTTATCTGCCAAACTTCCCATTCCTAAAGAACGCAAAGTTTTTTCAACATTTTGTAATTCTTCTGGCATCAAGATTTTTGCAACCGAATTATTATAAAAACCATTCTTTTGACCCAATGATTTTATTCCGTCGGTTAATCCTAATGACAAAGCTTCTTTCAATCCAGAGGCAACAGTTGCGTTAGATAAACCATTTAACTTTGTTAAGGATTCTGCAGAAATTGTTTTAGATTCTGTTGAACCATTTACAACTTTTATTGAATCAACTTTTACTGTTGAATTATTTTGTGTTGTCGTTTGAGTGTTTACTTTTTCGACTTCTTTTTTTAATGTTCCAAAAATTGATTTCAAATCTTGTGCTTTTGAATTTACTGCAAACGCTGAAATCAATGTTAAACTTAATATGATCTTTTTCATTTAGATTTTTTCTAAAAAATATTTCAGTTGGTTAATTCAATTATCTGACCAAAATTTAAAACTCACTTACAAAATGTAATTTCACTGATGGAAATTTGTCTTGTGTCATTTGTATTGTAAAAGCAGAATCAGCTAAAAATACCAATTGATTGAATTTATCTCTTGCTAAATAACGTTGTTTAACACGTTTGAATTCTAAGAATTCTTCTGATTTTTCATCTTCAACTTCTACCCAACACGCTTTGTGAACAGAGAAAGGTTCGTACGTTGCTTTTGCACCATATTCGTGCTCTAAACGATATTGGATAACCTCATATTGCAGTGCACCAACGGTTCCGATAACTTTACGATTATTCATTTCTAATGTAAATAACTGCGCAACACCTTCGTCCATTAATTGATCAATTCCTTTTTCCAATTGTTTTGCTTTCATTGGATCAGCATTGTTGATGTAACGGAAATGTTCTGGCGAGAAAGCAGGAATTCCTTTGAAAGAAAATTTTTCACCTTCTGTCAACGTATCACCAATTCTAAAGTTTCCTGTATCGTGTAAACCAACGATATCACCCGCAAACGATTCGTCAACCACTTCTTTTTTATCAGCAAAGAAAGCATTTGGCGCAGCGAATTTCATGTTTTTACCTTGACGAACATGGAAATAGTTGGTATTACGTTCAAATTTCCCAGAAACGATTTTGATAAACGCTAAACGGTCACGGTGCTTAGGATCCATATTTGCGTGAATTTTGAACACGAAGCCAGAAAATTTATTTTCGTAAGGTTCGACAATTCTCAAATCTGTTTCTTTAGATTGAGGCGTTGGAGCGATATCAACGAATGCGTCTAACAATTCGCGAACACCAAAATTATTAAGAGCAGAACCAAAAAATACAGGTTGTAAATTTCCGTCCATATATTCTTTCATATCAAATTCTGGATAAACTCCATCAATCAAATCAATTTCATTACGAAGATTTTCTGCGTAAGTTGTTCCAATTAATGTGTCTAAATCTGGACTTGATAAATCTTCAACTTTCGTTGTTTCAGAAATTTTTTGTTTATTATCTCCAGAAAAAATATTGATGTTTTTCTCCCAAATATTATAAATTCCTTTGAAAGTTGCTCCAATACCAATTGGCCAAGAAAGAGGTGTTACTTGTAAGTCTAACTTTTGTTCAACTTCGTCCATTAAATCAAACGCATCTTTTCCTTCGCGGTCCATTTTGTTAATGAAAACCAACATCGGAATTTTGCGCATACGACAAACTTCTACCAATTTGATTGTTTGTTCCTCAACCCCTTTTGCAACGTCGATTACCACAATTGCAGAATCTACGGCAGTTAGGGTACGGAAAGTGTCTTCGGCGAAATCCTTGTGACCAGGCGTATCTAAGATATTAATCTTTTTTCCTTTATATTCGAATGCTAAAACTGAAGTAGCAACCGAAATACCACGTTGGCGTTCAATTTCCATAAAATCGGAAGTTGCTCCTTTTTTAATTTTGTTACTTTTTACTGCTCCAGCTTCTTGAATTGCGCCTCCAAAAAGTAATAACTTCTCTGTTAAAGTTGTTTTACCAGCATCGGGATGGGCGATAATTCCAAAGGTTTTTCTTTTATTTATTTCTTGTTCTAAAGACATCTTAATCAAATTTTCAGGTTGCAAAGATAGTTTATCTCACGAAAATTAGAAACATTATGGTTGATAGAATATTCTAAAGTAAATTGCGTTATTCTAAAAATAGTTGACGAAAGACGTATGAAAAAGATATTTTACTTTTTATTGTTGATGATTAGTGGGATTGTTTGGGGGCAGATAAGTGAATTTAATAATCTATGTACAAACAATTCTAACTTAAGTTTATCTACAGCTTATCAGAATATTGAATTTAAAACAGCCATAAAAGATAATAGTAATGGCGTTTCGTGTAGAAATGATGAAAATGATAAATACAAAAGTATAAATTATTATAAAGTAGTTTCAGGAGGTAGTTTTGAGTTTAAATATAATTTTACAGCAATCAATCCTGTTAATTTTCAAGTTTGGATTTTATCAGAAAATGAATTGAATAATTTTTTCTTTAATAATAAAACACGTTATAATTCTGTAAGAAGTTCTTTTAGTGATAAAAGTAATGATAGAGGATTGTTTAGTTCTGAAACTGATGAATGTGAATATTATGATAATATTAGAGGAAATGATGCTGATGGTGAATTAAAACCAATCGATGTAGTTGCTGGACAATATATTGTAATAGGATTTGTAAGTCGTGATTCTAATGCAAAAATTAGTTTTGTTACTCCGGGAGGTACAGCAATTGTATGTGAACCAGAGCCAATTAGTGGAAATACAGAATTGTCAGGTAAATGTTTTAGTGAAGTTTATACCATTTCAGAAGTTAAAGATAAAGTCAAATCACAAATTTCAGTAGATCATTCACAAATAGTTGATGTAAATAAAATAAAAATATTTAATTCAGTTACTTCTACAGATGAAATTACAACTGATATTAATTCTTCTATAGGATTAGGGCATACTTATATAGCCAAAGTCTATGATAATAGAAATGTAGAGATTTATAGATACACAGTTACTATTAATTTTAAAGCAGGATATAATTTCTATTTTACGGATTATACGTATGAAGTTTGTGGGAAAAATTATGTTGTTAATTATAAAGATATTATCGAGAAACACGTGACGGATTATACAGATGTGAATAATTTTAGAATTAATTATGTTGAATATGGAGGTGTAAGATATTCTGATGGTCAAACAATAAACTTTAGTGATGATCTTGTGAGAATGAATGTTTCTATCACTTATATAGGGACTGATTTATGTGAGAGTACAGATGATTTTCAAATCGATATTCGAGATGTCAAACATTATAATTTATATACACCAGAAATAATTACAACATGCAATTCTAAATTCACTATTAATAAATTTGATTTAAGAATTAAAACTCAGGTTATTAATGATGAAGATTACGATTTAAAATTTTATTTATCTGATGGAACAGAAGTTTATGAGAATAATGAAATAGATATAATTTCAGGTCAATTAAACTTAACATATCAAGCAGTTCATTATAGAACGGGATGTTTGGGTGAGAAAGGCACATTAATAATCAAACAAACCTCAAAAGCAAATATTCTTCCAGCAGAAATAAAAGATATTTGTTTAGCAGATTTTACACAAATCCATGTAGATAATACAATTGATAGAATTCAAAATGGTAACAACTATAACCTAAAGTATTATCAAGAAGATAGTTTAGTTGAAATTACAGATTTATTTACATATATCAAAACAACTAAAAATGGAAAAATCATTGTAAAAGCTTTGGCAGCTGATAATGGAAATACAATTTGTGATACAGTTGTAGAATTAACATTTAATTTAGACGAATCTAATTTCGACAAGATTGATAATATTCCAACTTTAAATTCTACATGTGCTGAAGTAGGAGCAGGTTATATGTTTGCTAAAGCTGATATAGAGAGTTATCTAAAAACAGTTTTAGGAACTTCAGTTTCTGCATTCCAAGGAATTTCTAATGAAACGCTTGCAGATAATCAATCCAAAACAATTTCGTTTAAAGTTCAAAAAACGGGTGAATCTTGTTGGTCAGAAGAAATGATATTAAAATTACAAGTGATTACGAAACCAAATGTAACAGATACTACACAAGAATTAACGGCAGATTGTGATGATAAAATTACAATAGACGATCAAGTATTAAGTAATTTGTTTGGAGCAAATTCTATCATAGATTATGACTCCGAAATTTTGCATAATAATTCAACGCCATTAATTTTTGTAGGTGGGAAAGCAACGATTAAAGTTCGTTTTAAAAATAAATTAGACAATTCGTGTTTTGTCGAAAAAGAAATTATTATCAATGAAAAACAAGATTTAATTGTTGATGTTCCTTCATTAGAAAGTTATACAAAAGCGAATCCAATTGTTTTTTGTGAAGGTGAAAACGATGATGCGAAAACTCAAATTCAAGCAATTTTAGATTACATTCAAACTAATTATTCTTTAACAAGTTCTAAAACAAAAGATCAAATTTTTGATCAATTTAATTCTAATCAAGGTTCAGTAGATGTTGATTTTTATAATTTGGACTATTGTGGTGTGATTACCTTAAAATTAAACTACAAGAAAAATTCTTTACCTAATATCGAGGTTGAAAATCCAGATCCATTGTGTACAGGAGAAAAATATAAGTTAGATTTTACAACTCAAACAGATTACGATAAGTATTATTATGAGGTAGAAAAAGAAGATGGAACTAGAATTTTAGGAACATATATTTTTGAGCTTGATGCAGGTAATTATAAAATTACAATTGAAGATAAATTATCGGGTTGTTCTATTGTTAAAACGTTAGTTGTTTCTCTTTCAGTATTGCCTACAATTGATAAAATTACAATCAACGAAAAAAGTATAATTGTTTCTGCAAAAGGAAATGGAAAGTTAGAATATGCGTTGTTTGATTCTGATGGAAAAGTAATTGTAGATTGGCAAACAAAGAATGAATTAATTATTCCAGATAATATCAAAAATAATAATTTTACAGTAAGAGTAAGATTGAATAATTGTGGAGTTTCGGAGCGTAAAAATGTTATTTACCTTGCTTTACCAAATGTTGTAACACCAAATAATGATGGTTTTAATGATATTTGGCAACCAATGACAAAAGATGGTAAAGTTACCGATACATCAAATTCGTACAAATTGATTATTTTTGACCGTTACGGAAAACAGATATTGACACAAGAAGGAACAGATATTATAAAATGGGACGGAACGCTAAATGGTAAACCTGTTGCAGATGGGACATATTGGTATTTGTTAGAATTCTCGAAGCAATCAGATGATTTGCAAGTTTTATATTCTGGAAGTATATTAGTAAAACGTAAAATCAAATAATTGATTGAAAAATATTTATGAAAAAAATAACACTATTCATATTAACACTATTTTCACTTTCGAAAATAGAAGCACAACAAGGGTTACCGTTTTACAATCATTATTTGGTGAGCGATAAAATGTTAATCAATCCATCGTACGCAGGACAAGACCCGAATGTGATTTCTATAACAGGAACGCATCGCAATCAGTGGGACGATTTACCTGAAAGTCCAAGTACACAAACGGTAAGTGCTCACGGAATTATTGTAGATCGTTTGGCGTTGGGAATGCAATTTTTCAACGATAGAAATGGGGCAGTTAAAATGACTGGTTTCGGAATTAATGCAGCATATCACATTCCTATTGATGATAGAAGTTATGATGGAGACGAAATCAATGTTTTCTCTTTCGGTGTTGGTGCTTCTAATGTTTCGCAACGTTTTGATTATTCAAAAATTATCGCAGAAGATCCGAATGACCCTGCTTTACAAGAAGATAAATATTCTACATATTTTGCGAATTTGGGATTATCTTTCAAATATGCTGGTTTCTCCGCTGGAGTGTCGGTTTTGGATATTCCGTTAAGCCAAAATGTGTATTATGTGAACAATGTAGAGCCTTTGCCAACGTGGTATTATTTCAATGTTGGATATAAATGGAACGTTTCCGAAGGAATTGCGTTAGAACCTTCTTTGGTGTATAATTTGAACTCGAATTCGGAGCGTCATTTGGATATAAACTTGATGTCGCATATTGGTTTTGGAGACAATAATCAAGGCGTTGATATTGGAGTAGGGTACAAGCAAGGAATGGATTCTAAAAATAGCAATCCGTTGTTTGTTTCACCAATCCTAAAGTTTAAAGTTGGTTCTTTAAAAGCTGGAATTTCCTACGATATTGGTTTATCAGATTATCAAGTTGATGGTCGCAAGAACGGAATGTTATTTAGTTTAGGTTTCGATTTGCAAAACCCTTGGGGAGCAAGATTTGATTAATATTATGAATAATGAATAAAATTTTACTTTTAGTCCTATTTATTGTTGGTTGTTCATCTTTTAGTTTTTGTAAGTCAAGTCCAGAAACTAATTTTTGGAATTGGTTTAAAAAAAATGAAAAATACATTTATGATAATATAGATAGCAAAGAATTACAATTAGAATTGTATGATAAGATTAGAAATGAATTAGTAAAGGTTGATTCAAATTTAGCTTTTAATTCAAGTCCAATATTAGAAAATGGGAAAAGAGAATTTACGATTTCGGCTGATGGTTTAAAAGAGAGTTTTGTATCAGTTGAAAAACTAGTTAAACAATCTCCGAAATTCAAAAATTGGAATATTATTGCTTTTCGCCAAAGAATTGGTAATGATAATTTAGGAATTCGTTACAATGATTATGAAATATCTTATGATGATTTGTATTATAAATCGTCTATAAATGAAGGTTTATATGGAATAGATTTATACATCAAGAATTTTGATGGTAGTGGACAAATGCAAAATACAATTTATATTTTACTTGATGCTTTGTTAGGAGAATATGACACAACAATGCGTATAGATTGGATTGAATGGTATAGTTTGAATGAAGAAAATCTGTCTAATTTCAAACATATAATAGAATTAAGAAAAGAGATAGATAATAGAAAATAACCAAAAAAAACCTTCCATTTCGGAAGGTTTTCTGTTTTTATTGTAAGGGTTGTTCTAGATTATTAATTTGAACTTCACGTTTATAAATATAATAAGGTTGAAGACTTTCGCGTGTTACAATTTTTTGTCCACGTTGCGAACCTGCAAACCTTGTGAAACCAGCTCCAATTCCGAAACCAACTTCATTTTTCAAAATATAAATTTGACGATAAAAAGGATAAACACCATATTTCAAATTCGGAATAGTTGGCAATGCTAAATTTCCTTTATCATCTGCAATTGATAATATTTTTACCTTTTTAAGATATTCTTCAACTTTTGGATTTCCTTTGTCACTCAAAATATTTAATCCAATAATTCCGATTGCAGTTTTATCTTTTTGCACAAAGTCAATCACTTTTTCAGCATCACCCATCGCTGTTACTTTCGCTCCATTTTCTACAGATAATTTTAGTTTATCATTTATTGTATTGAAATTCGCTGAGTTTGGATGATCGTAAACAAACGTTATTTTCGGATCTTTTTTGTATAAATTGTCCTTAATATTATTTACCGTAATAGAATTGATTGGATTATCAACAGAAGTAATAAAAACTGTAGCGTCCAAAGCAATTACAGACGAAATATATTTGGTTGTTGTTTTGTTGAATAAATGTTGTTGTTGTGCTTTTGTAAGCGGTTTACTTACCATTAACAGAGGGATTTTACCTTCGTAAAAATCTTTGATTGCTTTTTCTTCAATTTCTTCGTTAATCGTAATTTTCACATCTGGATAATCAACCATGTACATATCTGCCAACGACTGCGCTAAATTTTTAAAACTTGGATCTACCGTCATTGCCAAATCTCCATATTCGTGCAAAGCGCGCTTTACAGCAGTTTTTTGTTCTGCTTTTGTTGGTTTTTCCTTGTCTTTACAACTAAAAGTAGAAAAAATAAGAAAGGCCGAAAGTGAAAGTAAACTAATTTTCTTGATCATTTTTATAAGATTTTATACCGCGATAAACACGAAAAGCGCCATAAACAATAAATAAAATACCCAATAACATCGCTTTTGTTTCATCTAATTTGATGATGAAAAACTGATATTTCCAAGTAAAAATTCCGATCAAAAAATAACCGAAACCAATCAATCCGTAAACAATATTCTTATTCATAATTCGCGACGAAGTTACAATTTTATTGTGTTAAGATTGACTTAAAACTTAAATTTTATACGACAAATATGCATTTAAAGGAACTTTTTCTGAATAGATATTCAATTTCTTAAACAATAGAAACCATCACACTCAAAAAAATGAATGCAATGGTTTCAGAAAGAAAAGTATTATTAATTATTCGTTTGTTTGAAATCTAACCGGAATTGAGAAAATTAAATTTGCATCAGAACCATCTTCTAATTTTGCAGGCGTTATTTTTTTACCTTTTCTTAGAATTTGTTTATTAATTCGCTCCAACGCAGATTTAGCTTCTTTCCCTAAATCTTGATTACTTCCGCTCAATGGTTTTACTTGCGATATTTCTCCATTTTTGTTCACAATAAATTGCATTTTAGCAACGGCTGTGCCTAGGTTTTTCAGAGAAGCAGTTTCGGCAAAATCACTTAATTCTCCACCCAACTCTTTCGAGATTTTATCACTCATACATTTTGTCAATGCAGCATTTCCTTTTTTGCTTTCGCTTTCACAACCCGGATAAATAGCCATTACCGCAGCATTTTTCGCTGTAATTGCAACATCAGGTTTTTTAAGTTCTAGAGTTTTTGGTCCTTCTGGAATGTCCGTATTTTGTTTACCTATTTTATTTCCTTCAGGACTTTCTTCACCACCGCCAACTTGACCTTTAGAAGGATCTCCATCTCTATTAAAAAGACCTAAATCTACTTTTTTCAGTTCGTCAACAGATTTTATAGTTTCTTCAATTTTCGGACTTTCTGTTGGAGTCGGAATAATGTGTTTCGCCTGATCTGTTTTCAATTGAATTGTTTTTTCTTCCATCGGTGGATCTTCTTTTGGAGGAACAACTTCTTCAACTTTTTTATCGGGAGGAGGAGGAGTTACATCATCTAAAATAACAATTACACCATCACCTTTTTTTGTTATTTCATTATTCATTGTTCTATTATTTGCATAAATAGTTCCACCA
The DNA here is from genome assembly GCF_029840775.1 of Empedobacter sp. GD03865. NCBI lineage: Bacteria > Pseudomonadati > Bacteroidota > Flavobacteriia > Flavobacteriales > Weeksellaceae > Empedobacter > Empedobacter sp. GD03865. The sequence continues at coordinate 56,661 of NZ_JAOCDF010000002.1, read as the reverse complement.
GTAATTAATGCAACAATACCAATCCCTACAAAAAGAGATTTCATCAAATCTTGGCTTGCAACTTGTCTCAGTTGATAAGCACCATATTCTTTGTTTCGATTTTCGAAAAGAATGTCTAAAAAAGCTTTGTTACTCATATCAATATAATCTAAGGTTAATGAATCTTTTTCTTTATAGATTCATCTTTTTGTAAAAAGGTTGGTTGAGGTTTGAAAAATTTTCGAAAAAAGTTTAATTTTATTGAAAAGTAGATTTTTATGCAGCTACAAATTGATAAAAAATGCAATCAGAATTGGAACGAAATGGCTGATACAAACGCACAACAAAAGTTTTGTGATGTTTGTTCAAAATGTGTTCACGATTTGGATCATTATTCATTCAAAGAATTAAAAACTTTTCTGAATGATAATCCTACCGCTTGTGTAAAAATTAAAACCAGAAATTTAGAACAGTTTAATTCATACGAAGCTTCAAAATCTATTTCTAATCAATCCAAAAGATGGTTACAGCTTTCTTCTTTAGTTGGATTTTTAAGTTTTTCAACTATCACAAAAGCACAAACCGAAAATGACTCGATTGTTGTACAAGGTTTATTGTATGATACAAATGGATTCCCTATTTCGGATGCAGAAATTAAGTTGAAAGAAAGTAACAAAATATCAGTTACAAATCAAGATGGGAAATTTGAACTTAAAGTTCCTAAAGGACAGTCAAATTACGAAATTGAATACAAAGAATATTCTGTTGATAAAATTCAATCATTCACTTTTAGTAATCCCGAAGTTTGTCAAAAAATTATAAGTAATAACGAAGCAAGTGAAGTTACTTTAGGAGCTACTGTTGTAAGTTATTATAAATCTCCAACTATTTTAAGAAAAGTAGGTCGCACAATCACTTGGCCATTTCGACAAATTGGGAAGCTTTTTTAGTTCATCCATATGTTTTTCGTCATTCTTGTCAATTAATTCAAATAAACTTCTCGTTACAATTGGTGCATTTCGTTGATTAAGTTTATCTTTGCTCCTTAAATTTTTAAACAAATGCCAAGAATACTTACAGGAGTTCAAGCTACTGGAACTCCGCACTTAGGAAATATTTTAGGAGCAATTTCTCCCGCAATCGAATTAACGGAGAAAGAAGGAAATGACTCTTTCATTTTTATTGCTGATTTACACGCTTTAACGCAAATAAAAGATGCGGAAGTGTTAAAACAAAATACGTACGAAGTGGCTGCAACTTGGCTGGCATTAGGTTTAGATCCTTCGAAAGTAGTTTTTTACCGTCAATCTGATGTGACTGAAACAACAGAATTAACATGGTATTTATTGAACTTCTTTCCATTTCAACGTCTTACTTTAGCGCATTCTTTCAAGGATAAAGCGGATTATTTAGCAGATGTAAATGCTGGATTATTTACGTATCCAATTTTGATGGCTGCGGATATTTTATTGTATGATGCAGAAGTTGTACCAGTTGGTAAAGATCAATTGCAACATTTGGAAATTACACGTAGTGTTGCCGAAAAATTCAATCACCAAATGGGAGAAACTTTTGTTTTACCGCAAGCAGCAATCGACGAAAATATTATGTTGATTCCTGGAACTGATGGAAATAAAATGTCTAAATCAAGAAATAATTTTATCAATATTTTCTTACCAGAAAAACAATTGCGCAAGCAAGTAATGTCGATTGAAACGGATTCAACGCCATTAGAAGATCCAAAAAATCCAGATACAGACAATGTTTTTGCTTTATACAAATTATTGGCAACGCCAGAACAAATAGAGGAAATGCGTCAAAATTATTTGAATGGAGGTTACGGATATGGTCATGCAAAACAGGCTTTATACGAATTGATTTTAGAGAAATATGCTGATGCGCGTACTAAGTTTGATGAGTTGATGAATGATAAAGTGACTTTGGATGCATTTTTAGAAAATGGAGCATTGAAAGCAAGAGATGTTGCACAAAAAGTATTGAAACGTACACGAAACAAATTGGGATTGAAGTAATTTGATCCAATTGTAAGTTGGCGATAAATAATATAACTTAAGTGATTGTTAATATTTATATCGTTCATTATTTGAAGTCATTTTAAATAAGTATCTTTGCAATATAAAATTAGAATAAAATGATTAAGGTTTCAGAATCAGCAAAAAATAAAATAATTTCACTTTTACAAGAAGAAGGAACTTCTATCGAAGAATCTTTTGTACGTGTAGGAGTAACAAGTGGAGGATGTTCAGGTTTAAACTATAATTTAGAGTTTACAAAAGAACAAAGTGCAGATGATAAATTATTCGATGACAATAATGTAAGAATTTTGGTTGACAAAAAATCATTCTTATATCTTGTTGGAATGACATTAGAATATTCGGGAGGATTGAATGGAAAAGGTTTCGTATTCAATAATCCAAATGCATCGCGCACGTGCGGTTGTGGAGAAAGTTTTGCTGTTTAAGATGAAAAAAATAGCTTTATTCGTTACGTTTTTGATTGGTTTTGTTGCTTTTGGACAAAATACAATTGTAGAAAAAGATTTGATGGTTTTTCAACCAACCGAATCTTCAAAAAAATTGAATAAAGTCTATTCAGAACAACTATTTTTCGGTTTGTTTAATGTAAAACCTTTTATAAAAGCGTTGGATTTAGACGAATCAAAAATCAAAACAATCACCATTACCAATGCATCAAACAAAAAAGTTGCGTACAAAGCAAATTATGATGTGACAGGAAATCTTCTTGATTTTGAATTGACAGATGAGGTTGCAACACCAACTAAAGTAAGTTATACGTACAAAGATGGTGTAATTTCTGCCGAAACAATAGCAAGAAAAGGAAGTGAAGTAAAAACAAATCAATTCTTTTATGACCAAGAAAATATGTATGTCAAAAACGGAAATAAACTTTTTGATATCATTTGGTTAGAAGGAGATGTGATGTTGAAGAAAACCTATATGGAGCAGAAAATTGGTTTCGAAGACCGAGTAATGCACGATTGTAGAATTACAAAATCATTAGGTCAAGACATTAATAAGATTTGTTATAGCAGTTCAACATTTAAGGTGCCATTCAAAATAAAAGAATATACACCAGATGTTGCGCCAAAAACAGAAAGAATTAATTTGGCAGAAGGACCTTGGTCAGAAATTAAATTAATTGCTCAAAATAAATATCAGATTTCGAAAAATAATCAACCACAATTTGAGGTGATTTTAGATCAAAATCAACGATTAAAAGAATTCAAATTTTTAGGAAATAAAGCTGATAAACAGCAACCTTTACAGTTTAATTTTACCTATACATTTTATAAATAATAAGATGAGTAACACAAAATATACAGAAGACGATCTACGTGAAGATCTTGCTAGCCAAAAACAATATGAGTTTGGTTGGACGACTGAAATGGAATATGAAGAATTCCCAGTTGGATTGAATGAAGATATCGTGCGTGCTATTTCAGCCAAAAAAGAGGAGCCTGAGTGGATGACGGAATGGCGTTTGGAAGCTTACCGCGCTTGGGTTAAAATGGAAGAACCAGAATGGGCAAACGTAACTTACGAAAAGCCAGATTTTCAGGCTATTCAGTATTATGCAGCTCCAAAACCAAAGAAAGAATTAGCAAGTTTAGACGAAGTTGATCCTGAATTATTAAAAACTTTCGAGAAATTAGGAATTTCTTTAGATGAACAAAAACGTTTGTCTGGAGTTGCGATTGATGTGGTTTTTGATTCAGTTTCAGTAAAAACAACTTTCCGCGAAACATTAGCAGAAAAAGGAATTATTTTTATGTCAATTTCGGAAGCAATTAAAGAACATCCAGAATTGGTGAAAAAATACATTGGTAAAGTAGTTCCGCCAACAGATAACTTTTATGCAGCTTTAAACTCGGCAGTTTTCTCGGACGGATCATTCTGTTATATTCCAAAAGGTGTTCGTTGTCCAATGGAATTATCAACGTATTTCCGTATCAACTCTGCAGGAACAGGACAGTTTGAGCGTACTTTATTAATTGCGGACGAAGGTGCTTATGTTTCGTATTTAGAAGGTTGTACAGCGCCAATGCGTGATGAAAACCAATTACACGCTGCTGTGGTTGAGTTAATCATTATGGATGATGCTGAGATCAAATATTCTACTGTACAAAACTGGTATCCTGGTGATGATAAAGGAAAAGGTGGAGTTTTCAACTTTGTAACAAAACGTGCAGTTTGCGAGAAAAATGCAAAAGTATCGTGGACGCAAGTTGAAACAGGTTCTGCGGTAACATGGAAATATCCATCTTGTATCTTAAAAGGAGATAATTCGGTAGGTGAGTTTTACTCAATTGCGGTAACAAATAATTATCAACAAGCGGATACAGGAACAAAAATGATTCACATCGGTAAGAATACGAAATCGACAATTATTTCGAAAGGTATTTCTGCTGGTAAATCTCAAAACTCTTACCGTGGTTTGGTGAAAGTGATGAAAAACGCTGAAGGAGCACGTAACTTCTCTCAATGTGATTCATTGTTGATGGGTAACGAGTGTGGTGCGCATACTTTCCCTTACATCGAAATCGAAAATAAATCGGCTCAATTAGAACACGAAGCAACAACTTCTAAAATTGGTGAAGATCAATTGTTCTATTGTAATCAACGTGGTATCGATACTGAAAAAGCGATTGCATTAATCGTAAACGGATTTAGCCGCGAAGTATTAGACAAATTACCAATGGAGTTTGCCGTTGAAGCGAAAAAATTATTAGAAATCTCATTAGAAGGTTCTGTAGGATAGTTATTAATAATGAGTTGATGTGATAATTTGTTAATGAGTTAATGATGGAAAAAGATAATATCATTTTAAAATTAACTTTAGAATTTTCACTATTAATTATAGAATATTGTGAAGAACTTGAATTGGATAAGAAATTTGTTATTTCAAATCAATTATTAAAATCAGGAACTTCAATAGGAGCAAATATTAGAGAAGCTCAAAACGCTGAAAGCTTGAATGATTTTATTCACAAGTTTAAGATTGCAGCAAAAGAAATTGATGAAACCAAGTATTGGTTAGAATTATGTCAATTATCTAAAAATTATCCAAATACAGAAAGTTTATCTGATAAATTGGTAAACATTTCTAAAATTGTGAATAAAATTATAAGTACATCAAAATCAAGATAATTAAAGAATTATCACATTAACTAATTTACAAATTAGATTATGTTATTAAATATAAAAGACTTACATGCTCGTATCGAAGAGCGCGAAATTTTAAAAGGTTTAAACCTTCAAATTAATCCAGGTGAAGTTCACGCGATTATGGGACCTAATGGTGCAGGAAAATCAACTTTATCTAACGTTATTACAGGTAAAGAAGATTACGAAGTAACCGATGGTGATATCGAGTTTGATAATGAATCAATCTTAGAATTAGCACCAGAAGAAAGAGCACAAAAAGGAATTTTTATGTCTTTCCAATATCCAATCGAAATTCCTGGAGTTTCTGTAACAAATTTCATCAAAACTTCTATCAACGAAACGCGTAAAGCGCAAGGTTTAGAAGAAATGGGAGCTTCAGAAATGTTAAAAGAAATTCGTGCAAAAGCAGAATTATTAGGAATCAAAAAAGATTTCTTATCTCGTTCACTTAATGAAGGTTTCTCTGGAGGTGAGAAAAAACGTAACGAAATTTTCCAAATGTTAATGTTAAACCCAAAATTAGCGATCTTAGACGAAACTGATTCTGGTTTAGATATTGATGCTTTACGTATTGTTGCGGATGGTGTAAACGAATTCAAAAATGAAAACAATGGAGTGTTAGTAATTACACACTACCAACGTTTATTAGACTATATCGTTCCTGATTTTGTACACGTTTTAGCAGACGGAAAAATCATTAAATCTGGTGGTAAAGAATTAGCTTTAGAATTAGAAGCAAAAGGTTACGACTGGGTAAAAGAAGAAGCAGGAATCTAAACATTTTGTAAAATGTAAAATGTATTAAGTCCAAAGTACTTTTTACTTCTTACATAATACATTAATACAATATCTAAAATGATTGATTTAAAAGAAAATTTAGTTTCTCGTCATTTAGTGTTCAACGAAAAAAACAAAGTGAATAAAGAAATCGAAGGTTTACGTCAAGAAGCCATCGAAATCTTTAATCAAAAAGGTTTTCCGACACGTAAAGACGAAGAATGGAAATATACAAATCTTGCTCCTTTGTTGAAGGTGGATTACAAATTGTTCCCAGAAGACGAAGTTGCAATTGAGTACAAAGACATCAAGAAATATTTGATTAATGATATCGATACGTACACAATCGTATTCATTAATGGAAAATATTCTTCGTTTTTGTCAAATACAACACATGATGAAGCTGATATTTGTGTCTTGTCAAGCGCAATGCATAAAACAACTCATCAAGCTGTAATTGAGAATTATTACGGAAAAATTGCGAAAAAAGGTGAAAGTTTAGTTGCTTTAAATACAGCTTTTGCAAAAGATGGAGCTTACATTTATGTTCCAAATAATGTAATTTTATCTAAGCCAATTCAGATTGTTTATTTCTCAACAGGAGCTTCTCAAGAAGCGATGTATCAACCACGTAATTTGGTTGTAGTTGGAGATAATGCGCAAGTTCAAATTATCGAAAGACATCAAACATTAGACGAAAAAGCAAACTTAACAAATGTTGTTTCGGAGGTGAATGTTGGACGTAATTCTGAGATTCATTGGTACAAATTCCAAAATGATTCTAACGATGCTTCTTTAGTTGATAATACATACATCAATCAAGAAAGAGATTCTCGTGCCAATGTATTTACGTTTGCTTTTGGAGGAAAAATTGTACGTAACAATTTGAATTTCTTCCAAAATGGAGAAAATTGTAACTCTGTAATGGACGGAATTACGGTGATTGATGGAAAACAACATATCGATCATCATACATTTGTGGAGCATAATTTCCCGAATTGTGAGTCGCACGAATTGTACAAAGGAATTTATGATGAGAAAGCGCAAGGAGTTTTCAATGGTAAAATCTATGTTCACAAAGAAGCGCAAAAATTGAATGCATTCCAACAAAATAATAATGTTTTATTATCTGATGGAGCTTCAATTAATACAAAACCTCAATTAGAGATTTTTGCTGATGATGTAAAATGTTCGCACGGATGTACAGTTGGACAATTAGAAGAAGAATCTTTGTTCTATATGCAACAACGTGGTATTCCAAAGAAAGAAGCGAAAGCAATGTTATTGTATGCCTTTGCTGCAGACGCTTTGCGACATGTACAAATTCCACAAATCTCAAATCGAGTTAACTCTATAATTGCAAAAAAATTAGGAGTTAGTTTAGATTTCGAATTATAAAATATAGTTCTGAGTTATAAGTAATAAGTTTTAAGTTGAACTTATTTTGAAATATAAAGTAAGTATTTGAAACTATTTTGAATACTTACTTTTTTATTACACATCACTCATAACTCATTACTCAAAACTTAAAAAAATGTCAATAGATATTCAACAAATAAGAAGTCAATTTCCAATTTTAAATAGAGAAGTCAACGGAAAACCATTGGTTTATTTAGATAATGGTGCAACTTCTCAAAAACCGAAAGTTGTTTTAGATGTTTTGGACGAATATTACGAAAAGTACAATGCAAATGTACATCGTGGAATTCATACATTAAGTCAAGAAGCAACAGATTTGATGGAAGAATCGCGTCGTAAGATTCAGAAATTTATCAATGCGAAACACGATTACGAAATTATTTTTACGCGTGGAACGACGGAAGGAATTAATTTAGTTTCTAATTCACTTCGTAATGTTTTATCAGCCGATGATGAAATTATTATTACCGAAATCGAGCATCATTCTAATATCGTTCCTTGGCAATTGTTGTGTCAGCGAACTGGTGCTAAACTAAAATATATTCCGTTAACTGCAGAAGGTATTTTGGATATTGAGAAGTTGGATGATTTATTGACAGATAAAACCAAATTAGTTTGTGTTAATCAAGTTTCAAATGCATTAGGTGTTATAAATCCGATCAAAACAATTATCGAAAAAGCGCATGCAAAAGGTGCTTGGGTTTTGATTGATGCGGCACAATCTGCTCCACATACTGCAATTGATGTTCAAGCAATGGATTGTGATTTCTTGGTTTTTTCTGGTCATAAAATGTACGGTCCAACTGGAATCGGTATTTTGTATGGAAAAGAAGATATTTTGAATGAATTACCACCTTTCCACGGAGGAGGAGAGATGATAAAAGATGTAACAATGGAGGTTTCAACATACGCTTGTTTACCTTTCAAATTCGAAGCTGGTACACCAGATATTGCAGGAATTATCGGACTTGGAGCTGCGGTAGATTTTATCAATTCTATTGGAATGCAAACGATTCACGATTACGAAAAAGAATTGGTAGATTATACAATTCAACGTCTATCAGAATTTGATGAAGTGGAGATTTATGCAAAAGATGCAGAACATTCTGGCGCAGTTTCTTTCAACTTAAAATTTGACGGCGTTCATTCATCTGATGTCGGAATGATTTTGGATAAAAAAGGAATTGCTGTTCGTACTGGTCATCATTGTGCACAACCAATTATGCAGCATTTCAATATTCCGGGAACGGTACGAGCTTCATTCGCTGTTTATAATACAAAAGAAGAAATAGATACATTTATTGAAGGTCTAAAAACCGCGATTCGAATGTTAGGATAATTCATATTCCAAATTTATTTTGGAATCTTATAAAATAATAAAAGGGAAACATCACTGTTTCCCTTTTATTTTAAACGCTAAAGAAGTACAATTTCATCAATTATAATTTCTGTAATCGTTTTTTGTTGACCATCTTTATCTTGATAATCTCGGTAAGTCAATTTGCCTTCTATAGCAAGTTGCTTCCCTTTTTCTACATGTTTTTCGATCACATTTACAATTGGTCCGTAAGCAACTAAATTGTGCCACGTCGTTTGCTGAACTTTCTCACCTTTGCTATTTGTGTAGCTTTCGTTCGTTGCTAGACTAAATTTTGTAAACTTCTTTTCGTTTTCTAATGTTTTAACATCAGGATTGCTACCAACATTCCCAATTAGCTGAACTTTGTTTCTTAATGTACTCATGGCGATAAATAATTTAAAATTAATGTATGACCAAATTTAAGAAAATATTTTTAAAACATTCGTTTTTAAGCGTTTAACTTTTATAAAACATGTTCTTTATATAATTGATCCAAGGTTTTATCAAGGTTTGTTGTTTTACCAGGATGCGGACGAGAACTTTGGATAGACGAACTTCTGACAGCTGTTAACCAACGAAAACGTTCAGGGGTTTCGAAATTAGATACAGCAGATTCGGGATGAATTCCTTCGGCAATTTTAGACAAAGCATTCAAATTACTGTCAATAAAATCAAGATCTAATTCGTGGCAAAAAGCATTGATTCTACTATCATTAATAAAATATTTTACTTTCAAATAATCTTCTTTTTTCGAAAATAAAATTACTCCAACATTGATAAATTCTTCGCGTTCAACTTTAGGAACCAAACGAAGAATTGCATACTCATATAAGATTTTTTCTGGCATTATTCGCTTCGTTTATAAAAAGTTCGGAATGTTGTAATCGTGTTTTGATAAATGTTTTGTAAACCGTTCTCATTTCTTCGTGAGTAGCATGTGTAACTTCTGTTTCTAACCATTCATCAGGAATCAAATCGACAATTTTATCAATGATTTCATCATTCAAAATCACTTTAAATTCTGCATCAGCTTCTTCAAGTTTTGTAGCATTTTTCAATAGAACATGGTCTTTAATTGGCGTAAAGGGAGCAAGAGCTGCTTTTTCCCAATTGTCCCACGAATGATGAAAATAATAGGAAGCACCATGATCAATCAACCACAATTCTTTGTGCCACATTAACATATTTGTATTGCGAAAAGTACGATCAACATTCGTCAAAAAAGCATCTAACCAAACAATTTGAGAAGATAATTTATCATCAATTTTCATTACAGCAGGATCATAATTGATTGCACCAGATAAATAATGCAAAGCCAAATTAGTTCCTTCGCTAAATTTTAACAAATCCTGAATTTCTTCATCAGCTTCGGATTGACCAAAATATTCGTCCAAATTTGCAAAAACTAATTCAGGAACTTTAAATCCTAAAACACGTGCAATTTCTCCTCCTAACAATTCGGAAATCAACATGCGAGGACCATGACCAGCACCTTTAAATTTTAAAACATATTTAAAACCGTCATCTGCATCAGCTAGTGCAGGCAAAGAACCTCCTTCGCGTAAAGGTTGCAAATAGCGTTCAACGGTAACTGTTCTTAACTCAATCTCATTCATTTTCTAAAATTACGATGAAAAATTTAAAATAATTTTCACATTTATAATTTTTAAATATCACTAAACTTATAGACTTTTGAATGTTAAAATTTTTTAAAACAAAAGATAGTTGAGTAAACTTGTCAAAATAGGAAGATTTGTAATGCGTAAAAGTATGTTTGTCGTTGGATTAATAGCGGTTTTTACTTTGATCGTTGCATTGATTATTCAAGTTTTTACTTCGTATTACATTTACAATTATCAAGGAAATATTCCGTCAAATTATCGTGTGGCAGTTGTTTTTGGTGCAAAAGTGCAAGCTAATGGACAACCAACGCGTTTTCTAAAAGATCGTTTGGATGCTGCAATTCGACTTTATAAGGAAGATCAAGTGGATGTGATTTTACTTTCTGGAGAAAAACTTCACGAAAATTTTAATGAAATTGATGTGATGGAAAAATACTTGTTGGATAGAGGTGTCAAAATTGAAGATACTTATCTAGATGGAGCAGGTTTGGATACATATAGCACAATCTACAGAACCAAAAATATTTATCAATTTGATAAAGTGATTTTAATTTCTCAATCTTATCATCTCAAAAGAGCGCTTTTCTTAGGAAAAGTTTTCGGATTGGATTGTATTGGATATAATGCGGATAGCGGACCTTATAAAACGGAAGGTAAACAGAGTTTTAGAGAAATTTTAGCGAATATAAAAGCTTTGTTGGATATTGGGAATGAAAGAGCGCCAGAAGTGATTCTAGCGCCTAAAAAATAAAAAAAACTCCGCTCAAAATTTTGAGCGGAGTTTTTAGTTTAATATTCTGTTAAAGTAACAATATCAGTTGTAAAAGATGTTAATTTATCTTTTCCGTTTAAGAAAGTCAAATCAACAATAAAAGAAAACTGTGTTGTTTTTCCACCACATTTTTCTACTAATTTAGCACAAGCTTCGGCAGTTCCACCAGTTGCTAAAACATCGTCGTGAATTAGAACTCGCGCGCCATCTTTGATGTAATTCGAATTTACTTCGATAGTTGCTTGTCCATATTCCAAATCATAAGATTGACTAATTGTTGGAGGAGGTAATTTACCAGCTTTACGAATTAATACAAAAGGAACTTTTAATTTTTGTGCAATCTGAATTCCGTACAAAAATCCACGGCTTTCAATTCCACAAACAATATCCACTTTACCTTTTGCTTTTTCTACAAAAGCGTCTACAATTTCATTCGAAAGTTCAGAATTTAAGAACAATGGAGTAATGTCTTTGTAGACAATTCCTTCTTTTGGAAAATCGATAACGTCTACAATCGTTTGATTGATTTTTTCTTGAAGTGTTGACATTCGTTTTTAATCATGTTTTGTTAAGGAACAAATTTAATGAGAAATCATTTGCAAGAATTTGTTTTAACGAATAATTAATGATTCTAAATAATATTATAAACCTAAACTTGTCCAAATACGTTCTGGAATACGAACAGGACGACGAGTTTCGGCATCAATACAACATAAAATAGTGTATCCTTGATTAATTATTTTTCCCACTTCATTATATATATTGTAATCAAATCGAATGCGAACACCTTTGTCGCGCTCATGAACTGTTGTTTCAATTTCAATTAATTCATCGTATAAAGCGCTACCAATATATTTTGTATGCATTTCAATAATTGGCATCTGAATTCCCATTGCTTCCAATTCGGCATAAGGAAAACCACGCTCACGCATCAATTCTACACGACCAATTTCATAAAACTCAGGATAATTTCCATAATAAACCACTTTCATTTGATCGGTGTGTTTATATAGAATACGAGTTTTGGTGCGAAAAACATTTAATTGTTCGGTTTCTTCTATCTTCTCCATAATTTTCTAAAACATCATTTTAATCTTCAAAAGTAGAGAACAAAAAAAAGACTTTATCATTAATTATATAAAAAATGAAAAAGTCTATTCAGTAATTTTTTTGTAATCCATCCAACTAAAAGAAGTTTGCGAAGAATCTTTTTGCTCTTCTTTTAAGAAATCATATTGAATTTGAATAATTGTTTTGAAAGTAGGATTTGCTATTTCATAATAAAAAGTCCTTACATTTTTTTCTTCACCTTGTTCAATTCGTAAAAGAGAAAAATTATTTTTGATGCCCAAATCATTTAAATGATTTTCTACTTTGATAATTGCGAAGTCAATTTTTTCTTGTGTAATTTCCATAGTGATACAAAAATAAGAATTAATAGTTTTATAAGCCAAAATATGTCCGAAAAGATTATCTTTGCAGTATTTTTATTTTATCTAAAACTACTTATTGATTATTTTTAATTATACAAAGTATTTTTTAATATATCAATACCTAAATCATTTTTTTTATTCAAAATTTGTTCACAATTTTGTAGAGAAGGGTTGATGAAAATTTAACATTGACTTTCAGTATTTTACATTAAAACTTAAGCACTTTTGGACAATATTATGACGATAACTGCAAATTCTGTGTGGGAAAAATGCTTGTCTTTTATAAAAGACAACATTGCAGAAGATGCCTTCAATACTTGGTTTGTACCGATACGTCCGGGCAAACTAAATAATAATGTTTTAACAATACAAGTACCAAGTAAATTTTTTTACGAATGGTTAGAGGAGCATTATATCAAAATTTTAAAAAGTGCCTTACAAAAAGAATTAGGTTCTGATGCAAAATTGGTATACAGTATTTTGATGGATCAAAAGTCGCAAGGACGTGAGCCATTCACGGTACGTATTCCAAGTTCGAACAAAGAAAAACCTCGCCCACAAGAGGTAGAAGCGCCAATTAATTTGCAAGCTGGTAAAATGATGAATCCTTTCGTTATTCCAGGATTGCAAAAATTAAAAATTGATTCGCAATTAAATCATAATTATACATTCAATAATTTTATCGAAGGAGTATCAAATCGATTAGCTCGTGCGGCTGGTCGTGCGATTGCCAAACGCCCAGGAGGGACTTCGTTCAATCCTCTATTCATCTATGGTGGAGTAGGATTAGGAAAAACTCATTTGGTGCATGCGATAGGTTTAGAAGTAAAAGATTTACATCCAGAGAAAACTGTTTTGTATGTTTCAACTGAGAAATTTACACAACAATTTATAGAAGCTGTAAAAAATAATAATCAAAATGATTTCATTCACTTTTATCAAATGATTGACGTTTTGATTATGGATGATATTCAGTTTTTATCTGGAAAAGCAAAAACGCAAGAAGTTTTCTTTCATATATTTAACCATTTACATCAAAGAGGAAATCAGATTATTTTGACTTCGGATAAATCTCCAGCAGATATTCAAGATATGGAAGATCGTTTGATTTCTCGTTTCAAATGGGGATTATCAGCCGATTTACAAAATCCTGATTACAATACACGTCTTTCTATTCTGAAACAAAAATTAGAAAACGATGGTATCGAATTTCCTGATGAAGTAATGGATTATATTGCACAAAATATTGATACAAATGTGCGTGAATTAGAAGGTTCATTAAACTCTATTATTGCGCAAGCAACATTAAATAAACGTGAAATTACGTTAGATTTAACTGCGCGTACGTTATCAAAATTAGTACAAACAGCTCGCAAAGAAATCTCGATTGATTATATTCAGAAAACAGTTTGTGAATACTTTAAAGTGAAGATTGAAGATATTCAGTCTAAAACACGTAAACGTGATGTGGTGCAAGCGCGTCAATTAGCAATGTATTTTGCAAAACAATATACAAAAGCGTCTTTGGCAAGTATTGGAACACAAATTGGTAAACGTGATCACGCAACAGTTTTACACGCTTGTAAAACAGTGAAGAATTTACAAGAAACGGACAAGCAATTCCGTGGTTATATCGAAGATATTTCACGTAAAATTGCAGATTAATCTATAAATATTTTTTCAATGAAAATTTTGATGGTTTGTTTAGGTAATATTTGTCGTTCTCCGTTGGCAGAAGGAATTTTACAAGCAAAGGTTGGCGACAATCATTTGGTAGATTCTGCTGGTACGGGTGATTGGCATGTTGGTGAACAACCAGATAGACGCTCGGTTGCGGTTGCTAAAAAATATGGTGTTGATATTTCTGATCAACGTGCCATGCATTTCAATCCAGTTTTTTTCGATGAGTTTGATTTAATCTTTGCAATGGATGAACAAAATTTAATCGATTTGCAACAATTGACTCGAAACGAAGAAGAGCAAAGCAAAATTAAATTGATCTTGAAAGATGGAATAGGGCAAACGCAAAATGTACCTGATCCTTACTACGATGGTGAAGATGCTTTCGAGCATGTTTACCAATTATTATATGAAGCCACAGACGGAATCATCAAAAAATACAATCTTTAAAATTATACAATGAAAACGGCTAAAGTTTATTTGATTCCTTCACTTTTAGGTGAAAGCGAACACAGTAGAGTATTGCCTTTATACAATCTTGACGTTATTCGTGCAATTGATACGTTTGTGGTAGAAAACGAAAAATCTGCTCGTAAATTTATCAAACAAGTTTGCCCTGAAAAAGTTCAAGCCGATTTAGATATTTACATTCTAAACAAAGATACAGAGCCAGAAGAAATGTTAGATTTGATCAAATTATTGGATCAAAACAAAACGATCGGAATTATTTCCGAAGCTGGTTTACCTGCGGTTGCAGATCCAGGTGCACAGCTGGTAAAAGTTGCGCAACAGAAACGTATTCAGGTTGTGCCTTTGGTTGGTCCATCGTCTATTTTGTTGGCGTTAATGGCTTCTGGAATGAATGGTCAAAACTTTGCTTTTCACGGTTATTTACCAATCGATAAGACCGAACGTAAAAAGAAATTAGCACATTTAGAAGCTGAAAGTTCGAAGACTGGAATTGCTCAAATTTTTATGGAAACGCCTTATCGTAACAATCAAATGGTGGAAGATTTAACGAAGATTTTTCGTGCCGAAACTAAGATTTGTGTCGCGTGTCATATTACATTAGAGGACGAAGATATCCGAACATTATCTATTAAAGAATGGAAAAATGAAAAGTATGATTTTCATAAACGTCCTGCTATTTTTGTGATGCAAGCTTAATATAATTATAATTTAAAAAATAATAGATCAACACTTCGTGTTTCTTTTCGCGAGTCGTTTATCCAAAGTAAATAAAATAGCCAACTTAAATTTAAGTTGGCTTTTTGGTATAATCAGTTTTTGTGGTGGAAATAATTAAAGGTATTAAAATATTTTAACGATTAGATTTTATAATTTATTCAAATTCAACCTATATTTAAGTTAAAATCATCCAATATGAGAAAAATAGAACAACTTTTTAGTGAATATGGAGAAAGTCATCAAAATGGAACAAACAAAACCATTCATTGGATATGTGTTCCATTAATCTTTTGGACGATTCTTGGGTTTATTTCCTACATTCCAACGCTGCATTTGTATGTTCAGAACTTTGGTTATATCAGTATAGCTTCAATCATTGCATTGGTTATTGTTTCAATATTTTATTTTAGATTATCGGTTGTCGTTGGTTTCATTATGATTTTTTTGATGTTGATTATGGAATATTTTATTTCGTTGTGCAATCTTCAATTCGGTTCAAAATCTTGGTTAGTTTATCTGGTAGTATTTATTATCACGTGGATTTTACAATTTGTAGGTCACAAAATAGAAGGGAAAAAGCCAAGTTTTCTCAAAGATTTACAATTTTTGTTGGTTGGACCTATTTGGTTGTTAGGTTTTATTTTGAGAAAAGTTGGTATAAAGTATTGAATTATTTCTTACTCAAAATCTCATTTACTTTTTTCTCAATTGCTTCTGATAATCTGCTAAAACCTAAATCATTTGGATGAATTCCGTCTGTAGAACCTTCGTTATCTGAACCGATTAAATTATCACCTTTCAATAAATACAAATCTTTTACACCTTCTTTTATCAATGCATCGTATTGTGTACGATAGGTTTGATTTTGTCTTGTCATATCTTCGTGAGCAGTTAAATCAAATTTACTCATTGGTCGAATCAAGCTTTCTACCATCAAAATAGGAGTTTTTGGATGATATTTTCGGAGTAATTTGACGAATGGAATTGTTCTACTTTTGATTTCTTCGGGCGAACTATTTGGAACACAATCCAAGATAAACAAATCAACCCCTTGAATATCTTTGATCATTTCAGCTAATTCAATTTCAATTTTTGCATTTCCACTCAAACCAAGATTAATGAATTCATAACCAGTTTTTCGTGTTAAAATTGATGGATAATTCATTCCAGGACGACTTGCTGATGCACCTTGTACAATGCTTGAACCATAAACCACGATTTTCTTTTTATATACAATCGGTTGATTGATAAAATTAGCAGAAGCATCAATTCCTATTTTTAAGTCTGTAATTTCGTTCCAAAGTGGTAAATAAAGCATGAATTCTTTTTCTGCCTTTGATAAATTCTTGACGATATCATATTCACTTTTGATATTTTGCTGATTTGGTAAAGCCGCACCTGCAAAAATCCACTTTCCATTTTCTTTGATATACAAATCCAATCCACGCGCCATGATTCCAGTTGTATTCGCACCCAGATAAGTAGAACGAGTTGTCCAATCTAGTTTTATTTGCGACGTATTTGATTTGAATGTAACATATAATCCAGCGGGAGCAGTAAATAAACCTTTTACTTTTTCGGGAAGATTTGCGTATTTGTTGGTATCGATTCTATGATAAAAAGGCGCATTATCAAAGGCTTTTCCTTGTATAGTAAATTCTTTATTTGTGATATATTTGATTTGTCCAAATAGTTGAAAAGAACAAATAAGAGCAAAAAACAGAAAGAATTTTTTCATTGATTATAATTGATTAAAGGTTAAAATTAAAAAAAGACTTCCAATTCGGAAGTCTTTTTTTGTTTCATGTGTTTGTCTTAAGCGTGTTTACACTTTAAGGTCTGTATGAGCGCCTAAAAGTGCTTTATTTTCTTCGATAATTGGATCAACCAAATCTTTTAAGAATTCTTCTGTTTGTTCAGAAGCAAATCCTGTAAAGTTTTTCGGATCTAATAATTCGACTAATTTTTCTTTATCAATCTTCACATTATCATCAGCAATAATACGCTCAATTAAATCGTTAGATTTTCCTTCCATTTTCACTTGTTTTGCAGCTTCCATAGAGTGTGTACGAATAATTTCGTGTAATTCTTGACGATCTCCACCATTTTTAACACCTTCCATAATGATATATTCGGTTGCCATAAATGGTAATTCTTCCGCGATATGCTTCTCGATGATTTTAGGATAAACGACTAAACCATCTAAAATATTGTTCCAAATGATTAAAATTGCATCAATCGCTAAAAATGCTTGAGGAACCGCTAAACGTTTGTTGGCAGAATCATCTAACGTTCTTTCGAACCATTGCGTAGATGCAACCATTGCTGGAGAAGTTGCTAAAGACATTACGTATTTCGCTAAAGAAGCGATACGCTCAGAACGCATTGGGTTACGTTTATATGCCATTGCAGAAGATCCAATTTGATTTTTCTCGAAAGGTTCTTCAATCTCTTTTAAATTTTGTAATAAACGTAAGTCGTTTGTAAATTTATGTGCAGATTGTGCAATGTTTGATAATAATTCTAATGCTTGTGCATCTATTTTACGATCGTACGTTTGTCCTGAAACTGCAAAAACATTTTTGAATCCGAAACGTTCAGATAATTTTTTGTCTAATGTTTTTACTTTTTGGTAATCTCCATCAAATAACTCTTTGAAAGAAGCCGCTGTTCCAGTTGTTCCTTTTACACCGCGAAAACGTAACGTATCTATTCTGAATTCTAATTCTTCTAAATCTAATAAAACAGATTGTAACCAAAGTGTTGCACGTTTTCCAACAGTTGTTAATTGTGCTGGTTGGAAATGCGTAAATCCTAAAGTTGGCAAATCTTTGTATTGACGCGCAAATTTCGCTAAACCATCAATCACATTGATTAATTGTCCTTTTACATGTTGAAATCCATCACGAATTTGAATTAAATCTGTGTTATCGCCAACAAAAGCCGAAGTAGCACCTAAATGAATAATTGCTTTTGCACTTGGTGCAACATCTCCGTACGTATGCACGTGAGCCATTACATCGTGACGAAATTTCTTTTCGTAAGCCGCAGCAACATCATAATCAATATTAGTTGCATTATCTTTTAATTCTTGAATTTGTTCGTCTGTAATATCTAATCCAAGTTCCTTTTCAATTTCTGCCAAAGCAATCCAAAGCTGTCTCCATGTTGTAAATTTTTTCTCAGGAGAAAAGATATATAGCATTTCGTCGCTACAATATCTCGATTCTAAAGGATTTTGATACTTGTTCATTGTATTTGTTTGTTTTGTTTTTTAAAATTTTTTCAAAATGGTTTGCACATCTTTCACATAATAACCTTCGAAAAGGTAAGCGTGTATCAGCAATGGAAATAATTGTGCAATTGGTAAACGCTCTTCGAAATTTGGTGCTAAAGGATTATTTTCGTGATAGGCATCAAAAAATACATCATCAAATCCTCCGAAAAGCTTTGCAATAGCCAAATCCATTTCGCGATGACCATAATAAATTGCAGGATCTATAACCGAGAATTCGCCTTTTTTGTTGGCTAAAATATTTCCATTCCAAAAATCTCCATGCAATAAAGCAGGTTTTTCTTCTGGAAATATCGAATTCAATTGTTTACATAAACTCTCTGCAGATTTTATTTGTTTTGAATTGATTAATTGTTTGTTTTGCAATAGTTTCATCATTGGCATGATGCGATTTTTTGCATAAAATTCGCTCCAAGAATCTGTTAAACTATTCGGCTGAACGACAATTGCAATGTAATTATCTTCTGACCAACCAAATTGTTTACTTGTATTTTGATGAAGTTTTGCTAAATTTTTTCCTAAGTTTTCCCAATTTACAACAGTTGGAGTAGAGGTTTCCATCCATTCTAATAATAAATATTGAAAATCTTTTCCAGCTTCGCCAACATTTACCACTTTCGGAACCGAAAATGTTTTGGTCTTTTTGATGGCTTCTAAAGCACGTGCTTCTTTCTTGAAAAGATGAGGAAAGTTGTTTGCGGAATTTACCTTTAAAAAATATTTTTTATCAAACGATTCTAATCGAAAAGCATCGTTAATATCACCACCTTTTATTGGGACGATAGAATCTATACCTAAATTCAATTGTTTTAATCGTTCTAAAATCTCGTTCATAAAAATATCTCATAAAGTTATAGCCCAACAAAAGTCAGGCTATACTATTTAATTTATTAAAATAAAGTTGTTCTAATAATGTTTTGAGAACGCTCTGGTCCAACCGAAACTAAATAGACTTCGATTCCTAAGTATTTCTCAATGTAGTGAATGTAATCTTGCGCTGTTTGCGGTAACTCATCAAAAGATTTTACGTTTGTAATATCTTCTTTCCATCCTGGTAATTCGTCGTATTGCGCTTCGTAATCAGCTAATTTAGTTGTAGAAGAAGTGAAATAATCAATGATTTTTCCGTCTTCTGTTTTGTAACCTGTACAAACTTTTACTGTATCAATATTCGACATTACATCTAATTTAGTAATTACTAAATGTGTAATTCCATTAATCATACAAGCGTGTTTCAATGCAACTAAATCTAACCAACCTGTGCGGCGTGGACGACCTGTCGACGCTCCGAATTCGTGACCAACTTGACGAATTTGTTCTCCTAATTCGTTGTCCAATTCTGTTGGGAAAGGACCGTTACCAACGCGTGTACAATATGCTTTCGAAACTCCGATCAAATTTTTCAATTTTGTAGGAGGAACTCCAGCACCAACACAAACTCCACCTGTTGTTGGAGAAGATGATGTAACGAATGGATATGTACCAAAATCGATGTCTAACATTAATGCTTGAGCACCTTCGAATAATACATTTTTACCTTCGTCAATTGCGTGGTTAATTTCTAACTCAGAATCTAAGATACGTTCTTTTAAACGCTCACCATAAGCTAAATATTTTTCGTAAATGTCTTCGAATTTTAATGGTTCTTTATTGAATAATTTTTCGAATAAAGCATTTTTAACCACTAAATTTTCTTTGATTTTTTCTGCTAAAACTTCAGGATTTAATAAATCAATTGCACGAATACCAACACGAGCTACTTTATCCTCATAACAAGGACCAATTCCGCGTTTTGTTGTACCAATTTGACTATCTTTTCCTGCAAATTCTTCACGATATTCGTCTAACAAAATGTGATAAGGCATGATGATATGCGCTCTTCTCGAGATAAAAACGTGATCTGTAGATAAACCTTTTGCTTCTAATTGTTCAGTTTCTGCAAAAAAAGCTTCAGGATTTACTACGACACCATTCGCAATAATACATTTTCCTTTGCATTGTAAAACTCCAGAAGGTAATAAGTGTAAGACAAATTTATCATCGCCTACATATACCGTATGACCAGCGTTGTTACCACCTTGGTAGCGTACAACATAATCCGATTTTTCGGCTAATACATCTGTAATTTTTCCTTTTCCCTCGTCACCCCATTGAAGACCGACTACTACGTGTGTTGACATATTGTTTGTTCGTTATTTGATTTGGAATAAAAATGAAACTAATCATCTTTTCTTGGTTCACTGCAAAGGTAATTTAAACCTTGTCTTAAACAAATTTAAAACTCAATTTAGCACGATTATTTTTCAAGATTTTGTTAATAATTTTTCAAGATAAAATTAACCGAAAAATAACCGAATCCATTCAAATAAAAAGCGTATTTTTACAAACTTTTACACCAAAAATTTCTATAATGAAAATTGAAATCTGGTCGGATGTAATGTGTCCGTTCTGTTATATCGGAAAAAAACATTTTGAACAAGCTTTAACGCAAATTCCTTATCAAGATAAAATACAGGTTGAATGGAAAAGTTTTCAGTTAAATCCTGATTTATCAAAAACTGAAATTACTTCTGTCAATGATTATTTAATCAAAACAAAAGGAATTTCGGAAGAACAAGTTTCGGCAATGAATAATCAATTGGCTGAAATGGGAAAAGCTGTTGGAATTGATTTTCAACAACAAAATTCTAAAGTTGTCAATACGGGTGATGCTCATCGATTGATTCATTTTGCGCAAACGAATGGAAAAGGTTCGGAAGCAGAAGAAAGACTTTTTAAAGCGTATTTTACAGAAGGTAAAAATGTAGCTGATTATGAAGTTTTGGCTGAATTGGGAGAAGAAATTGGTTTGAACAAAACCGAAGTTCTTGAAATGCTAAATTCTGATGCAAATGTTTTTGAAGTTGCTTCGGATATTTTAGATGCGCGTAATATTGGTGTTTCTGGCGTTCCGTTTTTCGTAATTGACCGTAAATATGCACTTTCTGGTGCTCAACCAGTCGAGTATTTCGTTTCTGCTTTGACACAAGCTTACGAAAAAGATCATTTGGACCAACCACAAAATGGTGCTTCTTGTGATGTAGACGGAAATTGTGATTAATACAATTTGCAAATAAATATAGAAAAGGACTTCAATTGAAGTCCTTTTTTTCGTTTTATATTGATTGATAATTTTCTAAAAATTGTACAATTTTTTCTGCTAATTGATTTTTATGAAAAGAGCTTTTCAAAGTTTTATATTCAATATCAGTCAACAGAAGATCATTCGTTCAATTTTAATTTTGGGCGAAAAATTCAACGACCAGCTTTTTGGGAATTAAATCCAAATAAATGGTATAGTAATCCTATTTCTTACACAGAAGGAAATCCTTTTATGCAACCAGCTTTTGTGTATAATTTCGAGTTAAGTTATGGATTCAAAGATTATTTACAAGCAAAAGTTTATTATCAAAATATACAAGATGATTTTGGTCAAATTGCCTTTCATCAAGAACAAGAATTGGATGGAAAATAGAGAAAAAACAAAAAATCTCAGAGCAAAATATTCTGAGATTTTTTTATGTCTAATTCTTCAATGCTTCAAAAATTTTATCTGCTATTTTAGGGTAATTACTTTCGTTTGTTAATATTTTTCGGTCATCGTCATTTGTCAAATAACCGATTTCAATCATAATAATTGGAACTTGTGAATCTCGTAATATTTTCGAATTTGTTTCAACAATTCCTAAATTTTCAAAACCTAAAGAACTTATATTTTTTCCAATTTTTTCGCCAAGTATTTTACATTCTTCGAAAGTAGGATTCAATGGAGAAAGGTGAATCTCTGTTCCTTTTTTCGAATCTTTTACATTATAATTTGCGTGGATTGATAAAACCAAATCAGGTTTTATTTCATTAATCATTTTCGCACGACTTGTATTGATAATTTGTTCGTCACCTTTTCTCAATAATACAAAATCAACATCTGTAAAAGGATTTTTTTCTTGGATAATTTCTGCAATTTTCAGCGCAATATCTTTTTCTTGAAATTCTTCTTTTTTTACACCAGTATCTGTTCCTCCGTGTCCAGCATCCAAAAGGATTACGCGCTTTGTAGAAGGTGTTTTATTTTCAATAAAATTTGTTTGTGCAAAAAGACCTGTTGTTAAAATTAAACAAAAGATCTGTAATAGTTTTTTCATGGGTTGTTCAGATTAAATTGACCAACTTTAAGCAATAATTGTGCTTTTTTTTCTAAATAATTGGTTAAATAAAACTTTTTTAAAACAAACCTCGCGCTTTTATCTCTAAATATTTATTGATTAAGTTAATAGACAATTCTTGTGGTTCGCAGTAAATCGTTAAAATCCCGAATTGATGCAAACGATTTATGATTAATTCTTTGTCGTAATTAAACTTTTCGGCAATTGTTTGATCGTAAATATCAGTAGTATTCTTTGCTTTCTGATGATTAAGTTTATTCAATTCTGAATTTTTAAAAAGAATCAAAACGACAACATGCGATTTTTTAATCAATTTCAGATAAGGTAATTGACGTTCCAAACCATCAATCGTTTCAAAATTGGTATAAATAAATAAAAGCGATCGTTGCGTTAATTTTCGTTTGATATAGGCATACAATTGTCCAAAATCACTTTCCAAAAAATCAGTTTGTACATTGTATAATTTCTCCAAAATCAATTGCATTTGATGATTTTTTCTATCCGCAACAACGTGATCTTGAATTCTTTTATTAAATGTTATTAAACCTGCTTTTTCATTTTTTTGAAGTGAAATATTTGCGACAACTAAGCTAGAATTGATTGAATAATCCAACAATTTTAAACCATCAAAAGGCATTCGCATCGTTCTCCCTAAGTCAATTAACGAATAAACAGGCTGCGATTTTTCTTCCTGAAATTGATTGACCATCAGTCGATTTGCTTTTGCCGTTGCTTTCCAATTAATTAAACGATATTCGTCACCAATCGTATAATTTTTTATATTTTCAAATTCTGTATTTGTTCCAATTTTTCGAATCCTTTTCATTCCAAATTGATTCTGTAACTGAGCGGTAGAATATAATTGAAACTGTTTTAATTGCAAATAAGAAGGATAACAAGCAATCGAAATTGGTTCGTTTATTTTGATCTTTTTCTCAATCAATCCAAAAACAGAAATAAATACATTTGTTAATCCAAATTTATATGAACCTCGTTCTGTTGGTCGAATTTTGAAATCAAATTTAGTATTTTGACTACTTTTAAATCGTTTTCTAAACTGAAAATCTCTTAATTGTAATTGAACAGGAAACTCTTCTATAATCCTTACATTTAGAGGGAATTGATAATGATTTGTTACGAAAAGTTCCAATTCATTTTCATCACCATTTGAAAGTCGTTCTGGATAATTTCGAAGAACTTCAATGGAAGTTTTAGGAATATAAATCAAAAATATTTCGACAATAACACTGACGATAAAGACAAGTGTCAAAATCTTTGCAATAATGTAAATAGGAGGTAGAAAAAATGCAATCACATAACAAAATGCAATGAATAATCCCGCATAAAAAAAGCGATTGGTAAGAAATAAGCTTCTGAAAAATTTCATTAACGAGGAATTTCTACGCGATCAATAATTTGCTGAATAATATGTTGTGTTGTAAAACCTTCCATCTCTTTTTCAGGAACCATCACAACGCGGTGTCCCAAAATTGTATGCGCAATTTGCTTGATATCTTCTGGAATCACAAAATCGCGTCCATTCACCGCTGCATTTGATTTTGCAGCATCTAAAATCGCGATAGAAGCACGTGGCGATGCACCAATATACAAGGTTTGATCGATTCTGGTTTGATGAACAATTGTCGCAATATACGTAATCAACGCTTCGTGTACGAAAACTGATTTTATGCGATCTTGGAACTCAATAATTTCATTTCCTGAAATTACTTTTTCTACCAACGTTTCTTTGTCAATATTCTTGCGTTCTTGTTGTTCTTTCAATAATTCAATTTCACTTTCTAACGAAGGATATTTGACATAAATCTTAAACATAAAACGATCCAATTGCGCTTCAGGTAAGCGATATGTTCCTTCTTGCTCGATTGGGTTTTGAGTTGCAAAAACTAGAAAAGGAGCTTGTAAAGGATAAGTTGTTCCATCAACCGTCACTTGTTTTTCTGACATCGATTCGAATAAAGCCGCTTGAGTTTTTGCAGGCGAACGGTTAATCTCATCAATTAAAATAATATTCGAAAAAATTGGTCCTTTTTTGAACTCAAATTCATTGATTTTAGAATTTAAAATAGACGTTCCAATCACGTCAGAAGGCATTAAATCTGGCGTAAACTGAATTCTACTAAAACCAGAATCTATCGTTTTTGCCAACAATTTTGCCATCATTGTTTTGGCAACTCCAGGTAAACCTTCAATTAGAGAATGACCGTTAGAAAGCAAAGCTAAAATCAATTGATCAATAATATCATCCTGTCCGACAATTACCTTTTTCAATTCATTTTTTACAGCTTGCATTTTATGTTGTACATCCGAAAAATCGACTCTATTTTCGAATGGTTGATATGTATTTTCGCTCATTAGATATTTGCTTTTTGTTTATAGTTTTCGATGATTTGATACACAATCTTTAGATCGTGTTCATTTGGTTGATTTTTTTGATAAATATTTTTAAGAATCGTGAATTTTTCAAGACATTCTTCTTGGCTCAAATTTGCTTTTTGTGCAACAATTTCAATGAATTGTTTGTTTGTAATATCGTCTGTTTCGATTAAAAATGTTTTTCTCAATTTGTATAAAAAATAATCGATTTTCTTTGAAACAATGTCTTTTACTTCGCCATTTTCTTGGTATAAAGAGGAAATTGTCTTAGCAAATTCGACGGTATGATTTTCTTCTTTGGTATAAATTGGAATGATGCGTTGTTCGCGTTTGCTTCTAAAAATTAAAAAGAAGAAAAGTAAAACCAATAACGTAATCCAAGCAGCTTTTAGAGCTGGTTCGCTCATTATGAAACGCATCATTGATGAACTTCCTGCATAAGTTTTCGAGGTATTGTACCAAAAAATAGTTTTCCCTTTCAGTGGTTCTAAAACTGATTTAGCATAGAAATAACTGTCTTCATTTAATAAATAATAATTGGTAAAATAAATCGGTTCTGCGTGATATAAATAATAACCTTTATAATTTTTTGGTTTGATTTTTAAATAATTTGGGTAAGCCTTATCTTTATAAGTAATTGTTCCAAAAATTTCAGAATCATTTGTGATGTCGCTAAAATAATGATGTTCGATTTCTTTTTTCTTCTTTATTTTGAACAATTTATTTGTTCTAAGCTCAAAATGATCATTAATATTTATTGTCTGATTGTACAAGATATTCTCTTCAGATTCCGTAGAATCAGTTGTTGGCGTATCTGTAGAATACGTTTCTTCGTTAATATCTTCTTTTCCATTTGTGTCATCACCAAAATTGTCATAATAATCTGCAATCATCACAATTCCGCCATTTTCGGCAATTTTGCTTAATAGATTTTTGGAAACTGTATCAAAATAAATTTCAGAACCAAACACAACAACTGCATAATCTTTTGCTTTTTTAGGATCAATTTTTAATTCAGAAAGTTTTTCCAAATCTTTCATTTTTCCATTGGATAACTTCCCAAGTTCTTCGTGCATAATAAATAATCCGTACGGATCTTTACTATTTTGATAAAGGCTTACATTCCATGATTTTGGGAGATTATAACGATGTTTTGAGAAAGAAAATACAAAAATTCCGACCAATAAAATAGCGCCTAATAGAATACCTAATTTCTTTTTCATGAGGCTAAATATTGATTAAACTGATTGAAATTTGTCTTGAATTCGTGGTATTTATTTTCATCAATTTTAAATTCTCCAAACCAAACTTGATTAAAGATTTTAGTATTTTGATTGAATAAATTTTTTGATTTTTCGTCTTTTATTTGATTAATAAATTGTTGATTTGTTTTCTTCGGATCCCATTCAATCCAACCTTTTTTATCTAAAATTTGTAGATTTTGATAATGCAAATAACGAATTGCTAAAGCAAAATTTTGTTCTGTTTCTGCTTTATTGATTAATGAATTCAAATTGACTTCGGCTAAATTTTCTTCGATAAAATCAAAATCAGATTCGTCATATAATTTTTTCGAATTTCGTTTAAGAATTCCACCATTTTTGTAAATACGTGTGGCAAGAAAAATTAAGAATAATCCAATTACAAAATAGAAAATGATTTCCCAAGGTAAATAAGAGAGAAATCTAAAAATACCTTCGATTATTTTTGAGAAAAAGCCAGGTTCGAATTCTTTTTTAGGTTTTGGAACATCATTATAATCAAATTCTTTTCCAGCATATTTTTCTTTGAATGCTTTAAATTCTGCTGTTTTTTCTTGTGCAAAAACAACGAATTGAATTAATAATAATGTAAATGTAAAAAATAGTCTAAATTGTTTCATTCGATTCTAAAGTTTGATTGAACGAAAAAGTTTTTTGTCTATTTTTTTGAATCGGATAAATGATGTAATACCAAATAATTAAGATTAATGAAAGGATTATTACCAATAAACTCAATACAATATTAACATCATATAAACGCGTAATAAAACCTTCGATAAATCCAGCTATAATAAACATTGGAACAGTGCTTAATAAAATCATTACCGCTTCTTTTGCTTTGATTGTGAGTGATTTTTTTCGCGATAAAGTTTTTGGAAACATAAAGCCATTTCCAAGCATTAATCCGCAAGCTCCAGCAATAATAATCACCGAAATTTCGATTGTTCCATGCATCCAAATTGCTGACATTGCCTTTCCCAAAAAGCCTTCTTTGAAAAACATATAATGAAATGCACCTAACATAATTCCGTTCGAAAATAGAATATATCCTGATCCAATACTGAAAAATAATCCTAATGTAAAAGCAAAAAAAGCAACACGAATATTGTTGATGGTTATAGCTAATGTAGAACCAGTCTGACTTCCTGATTTGTAAATTGCTGCAGGATCACCTTTTTTGATGTTCATTAACGTTTCGTCTACATATTGATTTCCTAAAATTAATCGTGTAAAATCTGGATCGAAATGCGATGATAAAACGCCAATTAAAACCGCTAAGGCAAAAATTAAGAATGAATACAACAACATTTTGTGATTTTTGTAGACTACATTTGGCACATCTTCTTTGAAAAATTGCACAAATTGATTCCCAGAAGTTCGTTGATCTTTGTAAATTGACTGATGCGCAAATAAAGCTAACTCGTTCAAATAATCTTTTGTCTTACTTTTTGGGTAATAAGTTTGAGCAAACGCCAAATCATTTGTAATTTCGATGTAGTTTTTTGCTAAAATATCTGGATGAACATCAATTTTATTTTTCAAATTATGTTCAATATCAGACCATTTCGCCTTATTTTTATCAATAAAATGCGCTTCTCTCATAGTAGAGTAGTTGTTAGTGAACCAAATATATGAATAAACTTTTAGTCAATACACCACAAAACGTGCAAATTGCTTATAATATTGCGCCACTCGGAAAACGTTTACTGGCTTATATTATCGATATGATTATCCGCATCATATTAGTCTATGCAATGTCCTATTTTTCTGAGTTTATTCCGAATAAAGATGAATGGTTTCGAATGGGAATTTATAGTATAATAGGATTTATATTTTTACTTTATCCGTTGGTTCTCGAGATTTTAATGAAAGGGCAAACAATTGGAAAATGGATTATGAAAATTCGTGTAATACGAATGGACGGAAATCGTGCCAATAATTTTGATTATTTCTTGCGTTGGGTAATTGGAAGTGTCGAATTGTTTTTATTTACTGGACTTATCGCGTTGATAACGATGATTATAAATAAAAATGGTCAACGTTTAGGTGATATTGTTGCGAATACATGTTTGATTGATTTGAATCCGAAATTAGATTTATCACAAACTATTTTCGCTGAAGTTTCTGAAACCTATAAAATTCGTTTTCCCGAAGTTTATCGCTTGTCTGATCGTGATATTAATATTGTAAAAGAAAATTTTACGTCTGCATTAAACAATAATAATTATGATATTTTATTAAAATTAACGCGAAAACTGGAGGAAATAATGGAGGTGAAAAGTGATGGTTTAGGAAATATTGATTTTATTCAAGTGGTGATTCAGGATCATTATCATTACCACAAAGACAAGTAAACAGTATCTTTGCAAAAAATAAAGAATAAAATGAATTGTCCTTGTTGTTCTGGAAAAATATATGCAACTTGTTGCGAACCTTTTCATTTGAATATTGAATTGCCAAAAACTCCCGAAGAGTTGATGCGTTCTCGTTACGCTGCTTTTGCAATGGTTTTGCCTGAATATTTAGTTGATACAACACATTCTTCTACACAAAAAGATAATGATTTTAGTGATATCGAAGATTGGGTAAAATCGAATAAATGGTTAAAGTTAGAAATTGTTTTTGCTAAAGATAATAAAGTTCGATTTAGAGCTTATTACCAAGACAAACAAGGTGAAATCTACGAACATGATGAACTTTCTACGTTTGTGCAAGAAAATGGTAAATGGTTTTATGTAGATGGCGAGTTTTATTGATTTTTAAAAATAAATTCAGAAAATATTATTTCAAGCGAAGTCTAGAAATTAAAAAAAATGGATATTTTTTTGAGCAATTACTTTTACAATTCTTTCAATTTATCCTGAATTTCTGTATCATAAATTTCTAAAAATACTTCATCATAAGCATCTTGATTTTTATAATTATTTCTGATTAAATCTAAACTTTTATTGTAATTTACTTTAGCTGAATCTTTCCAACTTTATTTTTGAAAGAAAAGTAAAGTATTGAAGCGAGAATTATCACTACAACAATAGTTAAATAGATAAAATAATTAATGTATTTCATTCTATCTAAGATATGTAAACTTTTTGCATAAAAAAACTCAATCCATTGAATTGAGTTTTTTGTTTTCTATTTAAAATATTGTTCTGCTTCTAACACGCTTTCTGGTCGACCTACGTCGATTAAAATTCCGCCAGAATGATCAAAACCAATGATAGATTCAGTTTTCATCAAGTCCATATAAACTTTCATGATAGAAAATTTACCTTTCTCTGTAATTTTATCAAATAGAGTAGGAGAAATAACATGAATTCCACTAAAAGCTAAATCTTTGCAATTGTCTAAAGAATCTACAGCTTTTATTTCTTCTTCTGTTTTCAGATTTCGCCAACCTTTTAATTCATTTTGTTCATTGAAAAATAGTTTACGAGATGAATTTCGATCAGAAACTGCTAACGTTACTAACGCTTTGTTTTCTTGATGTGCTTTGATAAATTTAGCAAGATTTAGATCTGTTAAAATGTCCACATTCATCACCAAAAAATCTTCCTCGAAATTAGCTTTTGCTTTAACCAAACCACCACCAGTTTCAAGAACTTGATCTGTTTCATCTGAAATAGTAATTTCAATTCCGAAATAATTATTATCTTCTAAAAACTCAATGATTTGATCTGCAAAATGATGCACGTTAATCACGATTTCATTAATTCCGAAAGATTTCAAATATTCTATATTTCGTTGCAAAAGAGGTTTTCCATTTACAACTGCTAAAGCTTTGGGATGGTTGTCAGTAAATGGTTTTAAACGAGTCCCAAGACCCGCTGCAAAAATCATTGCTTTCATATTAATACGCCTCGTTTATCCAATTTTTTTCTTCTTGCACAATATGATGTAACGTAACTTGCGCTTCTGGAAATTTCTCTTGAATATGTTTTGCAGTCGCATCAGCAGAATAAACTGATCGATGTTGTCCGCCTGTGCAACCAAAATTAATTTCTAAATTCTCGAAACCTCGTTGCAAATAATCTTCGATCGAAATGTCAATAATTTGAAAAACACCTTCTAAAAAAACTGCAATTTTAGTTTCTGTTTCCAAGTATTTTTTAACCTCTTCGTCGCGCCCTGTTTGTGTTTTATATGCCTGAATTCGACCTGGATTTAGAATTCCACGACAATCAAAAACGAAACCACCACCATTTCCAGTAGGATCGGTTGGAATTCCTTTTTTGTATGAAAAACTACGAACGTTGATATTTAATTTAGCCATTTATTTTATGATTTATGCGTTCTAACGTTTCTGGTAGAACAAGGATTTTTATAATACGTTTTAATTCTGGATAATTTTGTAATATAGGATAATCGATTATTGATTCTAAGTTTTTAAGCCCAAACGAAATACTTTCTAAAAAGTGTTTTTTTCGTTCAATAATTCCTCTCAAACCATAGGTTCCTAAAACTTGTAAAAGTCGAGCAACTACACAATATTCGTACGATTGACGAAAATCTATCGGAACTAAAGTCGGAATTTGTTTGGTTAATTCTTGGTAATAAAATTCGTATAATTCTTTTTTAAATTCAAATGGTAAATTGGCTTTTGCTTGCCAAATTAACGAAACCAAATCATAGACAACAGGTCCATATAAACCGCCTTGATAATCGATAAAATAAGGTTCGTTTTGATGAATCATAATGTTGCGCGTTTGGAAATCTCTGAACACAAAACCTTGTGGCGAAAGTTTATCAAATTGAGACGCAAAACGATCAAAATCTTTGATTAATTTTCCTGCATTGTAATCAATTCCTAAGACATCTAAAAAGTAAAAATTAAACTGAAATAAATCTCTTAAAATTAATGTTTTATCTAATTTTGGATACGAAAAAGTATGATTAAAATCGATTTTAGTTGCACCTTGAATTTGAGCAATTGCTAATTTTTCTAATGTCTTAAAATAATAAGGTTTTGCTTTTTCGAAATCATTCAAGACAATATTCATCAGTGTTTCGTCTCCTAAATCTGTTTGAACATAGGTTGCAAAATCTTCTGAAACTGAAACAATTTCTGGAATATTATTGATGACTTTTTTTAAATCTAAAGAGAACTGAATAAATACTTTATTTTCTTCAATATTAGAGCTTTCAGCCAAAATATACGACTGATTTTGATCAAAAAATCTCGAATATACTCGAGCTGAACCTCCTCCTGAAAGTTGAGTTAAACTTTCAATTGCTTTTTGAGTAAAGTTTTCTTGCAAAAATTGAGCTGTAGTATCGTTCATCAGAATATTTTGCGAAAGTTACGCATATCAAAAATGATTTAAAAATATTTGTTTGCTGTAACTTTTTTCAAAATGCTGCATCTATTTAGTAAAAGAGAAACTAATATGAAAAAAATAGCACTTATTATCGCAATGATTTCGTTACAATCATGTATTACAGTAAAAGTTAATGCAGATGTTGATTCGAATAATTTTTATAGAAAAGTGGATAATCCAAATATCAAATCGCAAGGAACTTTTTTTGACAAAGGAGTGGGGGATTCGAAATGGTCGAATTCGAATGGTGATAATTGGACAAAAGCGAAGTTTGAAGATGCTTCTGGAACGAGTTATATCAAGCTAAATGTTTCGAAAAGTTTAACTGCTAATTTTCATTCGAATATTAAATTAGAAGGCGAAATGATTTTTGAAATTGTAGATCAAAATAATGAAGTAGTGTTTAATCGTCAACTTACAAATTCGAAAGAAGAAAATTTTACAGTTGATTTAGCAAAAGGTGATTATCAAGTTCGTTGGAATTCTACGAATGCAACAGGAAGTTATTTTTTGGAATGGAAACAAGATAAATAACATAAATTTTAGCATATTTTTTGGTCGATCGATTACTTTTTTGATGTATTTTTAGAAAGATTTTAAATAAGTAATTATGTCTTTAATAGATGATTTGAAATGGCGTTACGCTACAAAAAAATATGATCCGTCTTTAATTGTTGAAGAAGAAGACGTTAAAAAAATTGTTGAAGCAGCTCGTTTAGCACCAACTTCATCAGGTTTGCAACAGTTCAGAATTTTAGTTATTAAAAATAAAGAATTGCAACAAAAAATTGTTCCAATTGCCTATGATCAGCAAGCGATTGTAGATTGTTCGCATTTATTGGTTTTTGTAGCTTGGGATCGTTATACAGAAGATCGTATTGATGCAATTTACGATTATACAACGGATGAGAGAGATTTGCCAAGAGGTCGTTTTGGTTCGTATACAGATAAATTGAAAGGAATTTATTTGCCTCAAACTTCTGAAGAAAATTTTGCACATACAGCTCGTCAAGCATACATTGGATTAGGTTTTGCTCTTGCTCAAGCAGCAGAATTGAAAATTGATAGTACGCCAATGGAAGGTTTTGATAATGCTGAATTGGATGATTTGCTTGATTTGAAAGAAAAAGGAATGCGAAGCGTTTTAATGCTTCCTTTGGGATACAGAGACAGTGAAGATTGGCTAGCGCCAATGAAAAAAGTTAGAAATCCGATGAAGGATTTTGCTACGAAATTATATGAATAACAAAAAAGCTTTCTCAATTTTGAGAAAGCTTTTTTATTGAATCTATTTTTACAATCCCAACATTTTTGGACCTTGTTCAAAAACAACATCAACTGGAATGTTTTTTGTTTTCAAGACATCTAAATCTTTTTGTAAATCGTCGTGAATAATTCCTTTATCAGCATATAATTTTTTTACACCATCATAATCTCCATTTCCTTGAAGTGTCAAAATTAATTCTGATAAACCATTCATTGCTTTTTCCATTTTAGCTACATTTACTCTGTAACGTCCATTTGTAGTTTTTTCGAAAGCTCCATTTTCAGCAAAATAGTTAAACGCAATCATGTTTGCTTGTCCGTGTGCAGAACTTGCTCCAAAACGAACTGAACGTAAGATTCCAGCCAAGAAAGTCACAAAATAATCTTCTTGTGTTCCTGTCAATTCACCTTTTTTCAACAATTGATTCACCATATACAAACCAAGAATATCAGCTTTTCCTTCTTCTAAAGCTGAATTAGCTTCTTTTAAAGCATCGCGGACAGAACCTTTTTCATTTACTGTATTTTTGATTCCTAAACCATGCGCCACTTCGTGAAACATCACATTAGAAAAGAATGCATCAAATTTGATGTTTTTCTGTTGGCTTTCATCAATCAAAGCAGTTGCAATTGGGGCAAGAATTTTATCAAATTTCGCTTTCATAGCATTTTTTAATTGCAAACGGCGCGTTCCTTTTTCTAGTTGAACTTTTTCATCATTTGGTAAATTAATCGCAATTGTTTTTCCAGCAGCGTTACAATCTCCCGCATAATACACCACATCATACGCATTAAGATCCGAATCAGTTCCAGGAATTTCTTTTTTGTAATTTGCAGAAACAGGTAAATTCTTCTGTAATTCTGGTAAATATTGAACGAATTTTGCCAATTTTTTCGACCATTCAATATCTTTTACTAAAATATATGCAGAATATGAAGTTTTATATCCAAACAATTGATCTTCGTAATTTTCAATCGGACCAACCACCATATCAATATTTGCATTTTTCATATCCATCCAAGCCAAATCACTTGCATAAAAATCATCGCTTATCAAAGCTGCAGCACGTAATTTTAAATATTTTTTAAGCCCAGCATCTTCTGCTAATTCTGATGCTTTTGTTAAATATTCAGCGGCTTTTGATAATTGATTTTTGAAATTTTCGTGGTATGGAATCGAATATAATTTTCCTTCACGATTACGACGAATAATTGAGTAAGGAGATTTACCATCTTTGATATTTGCTTGTTCAAATTCCTCTTTCGTCATATCAATTGGATAGAAAGTTGCACCAGCAGGTTTTGCTCCAATACCGTTTATAAAAGGCGTTTCGTTATTCAATCTATCCCAAGGACCGTAGTTTATTTTTGCATATTCTTTGGCTTCACCTTTCGTTTCGTCCATCAAATCTATTTTAGCACCATAAGCTTGTTGCCAAAATAAATCGTCCATAATATCTGCCGTTTTGAACATCAAACGTAAAATCTCTTTTTCGTTTTTTGTTAAATGCGAAATATCTGTTGTTAATGGAACTTGAGCATAATATTGAAAAGCGTAATCTTTTGTCATTTCTATTGAGGTTTGAGTTGATTCTGCTGCTGTTTTTTGAGTTGAACAAGAGCTTAAAACTCCAGCAAAAGCAATCATTCCTAAGAATATTGATGATTTTTTCATTTTGAATGTTTTGGTAAATTTACAACGAAGAATCAAACTAAAAATCATTCTTATTTTTTTTATCCATAAAAATATAATTTAAAATAACCAAGAATCCTGACTCCTAATCCAAAAATTAAAAAGCTTTAGAATGCAATTGTAAGAAGTTAGAGATAGAGCTTTTTTCTTATTCAGATTATCACAAATTTTTGCATTGCTCCCAAGTTTTGATATTAATTCAATAAAAAAATCTCAACTTCTATTGAAATTGAGATTTAATGTGGGTGAATGATGGGTCTCGAACCCACGACCTCCGGAACCACAATCCGGCGCTCTAACCAACTGAGCTACAATCACCATTTGGTTTGAATTTCTTTTGAAACTAATTCTAAAGTTTTAGGGTGAATGATGGGTCTCGAACCCACGACCTCCGGAACCACAATCCGGCGCTCTAACCAACTGAGCTACAATCACCATTTTTATTGCGAAATTAACTTTTATTTAATCTCTCAATTGGACTGCAAATATAGCCTATTAATCGGTACTTGCAAATAATTTTGACAAAAAAATAAAGGTTTTTTACACCTTTATTTCTAAATTAAAGAATCTAAATTATTTACGCCAATATAACTTCGCGAAATAAATCCTTCTCCACCTTCAGTTCCGATTAATCTTCCTAAATCATATGCACGATATCGGATAGAATCAGTAAAGTTTTTCGATGAAATTGGCGTTTGAGGTTCGCTCGAATTTGGATCAAAAAATTGCGTTTTATAAGCCATGCAAGCTTCTACTTTTGTATCAACAAAACCAGAAATATCAACCACAAAATGAGGTTCTAAAGGTAACCATTGAATGTAGTGGAAGTGTTTTTTGGGACGCCAAGCTGGTAATCCATTTTCAATTTTTGGTAAACCTGATAAGAAAATAGCAGTATTCACTAAATCCGAACCTTTTCCATGATCTGGATGGCGATCGTGAGGTGCATTACTCAAAATAATATCAGGTTGATATTTGCGAATAATTTCGACAATTTTCAATTGATTTTCTTTATCATTCAAGAAAAAACCATCAGGAATTCCAAGATTTTCTCTTACAGCAACGCCCAAAATATTTTTGGCATCATTTGCTTCTACACGGCGCGTTTCATCGGTACCACGAGTTCCCAATTCTCCCTTTGTTAAATCGAGAATACCAACCGTTTTACCGTTTTTAATTTCTTTTGCAAGTGTTCCTCCACATCCCAATTCTACGTCATCAGGATGCGCTCCAATTGCAAGAATATCTAACTTCATTTACTATTTATTTAACCAATCTATTATTTCTTTTGAATCTGGAGTTACTTTTGATGGATATGAAGCCTCTAAAGTTCCGTCTTCGTTAATCAAAAATTTTGTAAAATTCCATTTTACATCATTGTCAGATTTTCCGTTCAATGATTTTTTTGTTAAGAATTTGAAAATTTCATTTTGATTTTTTCCGATTACATCACTTTTTGACATCAAAGGAAAAGTTACGCCATAATTTAATTTACAAAAACTTGCAATTTCTTCGTTGTTGTCAAATTCTTGACCTCCAAAATTGTCTGAAGGAAATCCAACAATTACTAATCCTTGATCTTTATATTCTTGATACAATTTTTCTAAAGCATCATATTGAGGTGTGTAACCACATTTTGAAGCTGTGTTAAGGATTAAGATTTTCTTTCCTTTCAAATCAGCGAAATTAAAATCGTCATCATTGATATCCTTGAATGTATAATCGTAAATTTTGTTCACTTTTTGAGGTGTTTTTGTTGTTTGATGAATGGTTTGCTTTTTAGAAACTTTCTTAGTTTCTTGCGCATTACAAGCTATAAATAGCCCTAAAAATCCGATGAATAAATATTTCATTGCGTACTATTTTAAACAAATTTAAAAAAAAATGTTACGATTTGTAAGTTAAAGTAGGTTAAAATAAAAAAGCTCATCTTTGGATGAGCTTTTTTATTTTATAATATTTAAAGAAATTAATTTTTTGATTTTACGTGGTAAACTTTGTTTTGGAAATACCAAGCTGCAATAGATAAAACTAACATTGCGACTGCTGTTGCAGGAACCCAGAATGGAATTGGAATTGGATCTCCGGCTGCGTATGAGTGTAATCCAGATAAGTAATAGTTAACGCCAAAATACGTCATAATTACTGTCCAAACAGCCCACATTGCTGCAACATTGAAGGCAAATTTCCCTCTCAATCCTGGAACTAAACGCATATGTAAAACAACTGCATAAACAATTACAGAAACGAAAGCCCAAGTTTCTTTTGGATCCCAAGACCAGTAACGTCCCCAAGATTCGTTTGCCCACATACCTCCTAAGAATGTACCAACGGTAAGTAAGAAAATACCAATTGTTAATGACATTTCAGAAACGTAAGTCATTTCTTTTAGCGAAATTTCAATCTTTTTATTTGGTTTAATCATCATGATAATTAATGAGAAAACTCCTAAAATAGCACTTAATCCAAAGAAACCATAAGATGAAACGATAATCGCAACGTGTACAATTAACCAATATGATTTTAGTACAGGAACAAGTGGTGTAATTTGTGGATCTAACATAGAACCTCCGTGTGCAAATCCCATCATAATTACAGCAACCATAGCTCCTGTTGTTGGAATAAATGCGTTTCGGTTTTTGTATAATAACAATCCAGCTAAAACACTAATCCATGAAATAAATACAATGGCTTCGTAACCATTAGACCAAGGTGCGTGTCCAGTTAAATACCAACGAACACCAAGTCCTGCGGCTTGTACGATAAAGACAATAAATATTAATCCCAAACAAACATTGATAATTCGATGAAGCGCTTTGCTTTCTGAAAATAACTGAATGAAGGATAAAATCATTAAAACTCCACCAACCATACAATAAGCAATCATCACCCAAAAGAAAACGTTGTATTTGTTGTATAACACTTCTATCTCAACTTTTGTTGGAGAAGGCACAACATTTTTACCCCATTTTTGTTGGTATTTATCGATATAATCTACCGCATTATCTGCAGGCGTCCAATTACCATTTTCTAATCCTTTCGAAACCATGTTAAAATAAACACTAATCATTCCAAGTGCCATTGTATCGATTTCTACAGGATTTTCTTGTGTTTGATAAATCCAAGAAGTCCAACGCTCTGAAGGATCATTCTGAACTGGAATTATTTTTAATTGATATCCTTTTGCAGTTTGATCTAAAATATTGAAACGCTCTGTAACCTTAATTACTTCCTCATCAAATTTAGAACGCTCTGAAGGTTTTCTTGAGAATGCCTCGTTATAGGCTTTATCTAATTTAAAACGAGTCGTTTTTGGATCGATCAAATTCATTAAAGATGTGTAACCATCTTCGTTTGCGCTTGTAATTTTCTTTAAACGATCTCCTCCTTTATCTCCAACTTCAATCATCGGAGCATTTACCCAATAAGCAGGGTCTAATTGCAAAGAAATAAACCATTTATTGGCAGATAATCCGTGGAATTTATCTTTTTTATAAACTTTTCTAAGGATTTCTAAAGCTTGTGTATTAAGAGGTTTTATACGTCCTTCGATATCTTGTGTAAGTAAATGACCAAATTTATCAGCGTGTTCGTCAGGAATTTTTACATTCTTCGCTAATTCATCTCCATCAGCCATTTTTGTAGAAAAACTACCAATGTGCTCTGATGAATGAACGTTCCCTTTTTCCGAATCAGTCTGAATTTTTTGATGTCCATTTTTTCCTCCATCAGTAGTACTTGGATTTTGAGCAAATGCTAATCCAGAAAGTAAAAATAATGGAAGTAAAATATTTACTTTTTTGGTATGTAAACTTTTTAATAGAGAGTTTAATTGCGTAAAACGAGTTCCTTTCCAGAATAATGAAACAAACATTCCTCCAAATAATAAGAAGTATCCTAAATAGGTAATGTTAGTCCCCCACCAGTCTTGGTTAACTTGTAAAATAGTTCCGTCTTCCGTTGGAAAATAACTCGATTGGAAGAAACGGTAACCTTTATAATCCATTACATTGTTCATATAAATGTGATGTTTTGTTTCTTTTCCCTCGTCGATAACTGTAATGTTAGATTCGAAAGAAGAAGGATTTGTAGAACCAGGATAACGATCTAAAATAAAGTCATCTAAACGAATGCTAAATGGAACTTTTACTAATTTAGAACCGTAACCTAACGAAATATTCATTCCGTCAATTTGTACATCAGCAGAATAATTTGTGACACCCTTTCCACCAACAATTGTCACTGTATCGCGTTTATCACCAACAATAACTTCGGCTCTAATTGCACCAGGTAGATTCTTTTCTTCTGCTTTAAATTTAGAACCTTGTCTATATAAAACTTCACCTTTGAAAGCCGGATTTGGAACTACAAATTGCGCTCCGTTGATTGTATATAACGAACGTAGTTTTAATGGAGCAGGAACATTAAATTCAACTTTTCCAGCACCTTCTTGCAATTTTTGCATGTCTGTAATTTGTCCAACTTGTTGTCCAGCCATTTGTACATATTCTCCTTCGAAAGGCGATTTGATAACCAAATTTTCTCCTTCTCCAGTAATTTGTACCGCACCATCTTGCGGTCTATTGTACGAAACTAAAGTTCCATTAACACTTTTTATTTCACCATTTCTGATGAAAACAGAATTACGTCCAGCTTGTCCAACTGTCACGATTTCTAAAACATTAATTCCTTCTTTTTTTCTTACAACTGTATCTAAAGCGTGAGGTACGTAATCAAAAGTTTTTAATTTAATGACTTTATCTTTGAACTGATATTCACCTTCAAAGTGTCTACGGAACAGAGAACTTGTACTATCTTTTCTGTCAAAATACGTCATGTTGTATTGATGATTGTCGTACGCTAAACGTTGTGTACCATCATCAACCATCATTTTGAAATAAGATTTGTACGATGTAATTTCGTTACTTGTTCCTCCTTCTGGAATAGGCATTTCACCCTCGAAACTGATGTAACGAGTAATTCCTCCTCCAATAAAAATAAACAAAAATGCTAAGTGGAAAACCAATAAAGGCAATTTTTCCTTTGACCATAATCTGTATCGTTTGATATTCATTAAGAACAAAACGATCAACCAAATCATTAATACCTCAAACCACTTTGCCTCGTAAATAACAGCTTTTGCAGTAGCCGTATCGTAGTCATTTTCAATGAAAGTGGCATAACCCATGGCGATTGCGTAGATGAATAGCAAGACCGTCATGGTTCTGGTAGAAAATAGATATTTTTCTAATTTACTCATTACTTATAATTGATTTACAAAAATAGGTGAGTTTATCAGATAAAGCATTAAAACTTAAATGATTTTTATTAGAATCAATGAGTTAATAGAATGTTAAATATGTTGTGCCAAAATTGATTTTAAATGTTTAAAAAACACACTGTTAATCAGAAATGTTTATAACAAAGTATTTTATTCAAAAATAATTTGTTAAGAAAATATTTAGAAATATCAAAAACATATCTTAAAAGGAACAACTTTTGTTAAAGAACAATAACTAAATTATAATGATATGAAAAAATTAACTCAAATTTTATGTGCTACAGCATTTATTTTTGCTTTAGCAAGTTGTCATAACAGCAAGGCTGTTGCATACCAAAAAGATAATGGTACAGGTGGGTATACCGAAGAAAAGGTGAACAATAATACGTATATTGTTAGTTTTGATGGAAACGAATACAATAAAAAAGACAAAACGTTTGATTATGCTTTGTTGAGAGCAGCAGAAATTGGTCAACGTAATAACTTCGATTATTTTGCAATTTTAAGTACGGTGAACGATAAAATTTTGGAAAAAAGTAACAGCTATACAAAGTTAGATAATAATGATACGTGGCTGAAAGTACAATATTTCAAAAACAGTAAACCAATAAAATTTCAAACGGTTTATGAACCAGCTGTTGTAATAAAAGATTTGCATAAAAAATATAAAATTAAATAAGGATACAAACCACTCATTTGAGTGGTTTTTTGTTTTGGAATAAATTAACATTTTCGATGACACAATGTGGCGTTTTAACTTCTCAACTTTGTACTATGTTCGCATTGATAGATTGTAATAATTTTTACGCCAGTTGCCATCGTGTTTTTCAACCGAAGCTTCTTCATCAGCCAATTGTAGTATTGTCTAATAATGATGGTTGTGTAATTTCGCGTTCTGCTGAAGCGAAGTTAGCTGGAATTCCAATGGGTGCGCCTGCGCATCAATTTCAACGTGTTTTTGAACAGAAAAAAATCAAAGTTTTTTCGTCAAATTATCAATTATATGCGGATATGAGCAATCGTGTAATGTCGATTTTATCGTTGTATTCGCCTGATCAGGAAATTTATTCGATAGACGAATGTTTCTTAAAATTGAATGGATTTGATCGTTTTGATTTGAAAAATTACGGATTAGAAATCAAATCTAAAATATATCAATTTACAAAATTGCCAGTTTGTGTAGGAATTGCTCCAACAAAATCCTTGGCGAAATTAGCGAATCATATTGCGAAAAAATTTCCAGAAGTTCATCAAGGGGTTTATATTATTCAGACTCAAGAACAAATCCATAAAGCGTTAAAATGGTTAAATATTGAAGATGTTTGGGGAATTGGTCGACGAATGTCGCGACGTTTGAGAATGATCGGTGTCAATAAAGCGTTGGATTTTGTACAATTAAAAGATGATTTTCTTCGGAAAGAATTTTCGATAGTAGGTTTGCGTTTGAAAAAAGATTTGTTAGGTGAAGCGGTGTTAGATTTAGAAGCGATTTCGGCAAAGAAAAGTATTGCAACGACGCGTAGTTTTGAAGAATATACCAACGATTTTGAATATGTAAAAGAGCGTGTTGCTACTTTTGCGGTTTCGTGTGCAGAGAAACTTCGGAAACAGAATTCTTCTTGCAATTTGGTTACAGTTTTTATTCAGACCAATAATTTTGATAGAAATAAACCACAATATTACCGTACAATTTCGGTCCATTTACCTTA
Source organism: Empedobacter sp. GD03865 (assembly GCF_029840775.1). Taxonomy (NCBI): domain Bacteria; kingdom Pseudomonadati; phylum Bacteroidota; class Flavobacteriia; order Flavobacteriales; family Weeksellaceae; genus Empedobacter; species Empedobacter sp. GD03865. Next base: position 14,807 of record NZ_JAOCDF010000002.1, on the reverse strand, counting down.
CGAATCGAATTCAAGTATAACGTTGTCCAAATTTGCAATTAAAGCGTTTGAGCAAATTTATAAAGATGGTTATGAGTACAAAAAGGCTGGAGTAGTGGTGTCTGGAATTGTTTCGTCAGATCAAAAACAATTATCGCTTTTTGAAGAAGAAAATCCAAATCACCCAGATTTGATGAAAGTCATCGATTTGTTGAACAAAAAATTTGGTGCGGCAAAAATAAAATTAGCTTCGCAAGATTTGAATAAAACGTGGAAAATGCGTCAAAATAATTTATCACCTTGTTATACAACCAAGTGGAAAGATTTGTTGGTGGTGTATTAAACGATAGAAAAAATGAATGGAGAGATAAAAATGTTAGACAAAGAACTCAACCTTTTTGTTATAAATACAGATGGTGAGAAAAAATATATTCCGAATTTTGGTCATGTAAATGCTGGATTTCCTTCACCTGCAGAAGATTTTGTGGACGATAGAATAAGTTTGGACGAACGTTATTTAACGCATCCCGAATCTACTTTTTTGATTGTCGTTGGTGGAGATTCGATGTATCCTGTTTATCAAAAAAATGATATTTTGGTGATTCGGACAGATCTTATTCCGTTGCATCACGATGATATTATTGTTTCTGTTAATAATGAAGATTATACGTTGAAACGCTTTGATAAAATAAACAATAAACTGATTGCGATAAATCTAAATTACAAAGATTGTGTTCAAATACACGAAAATGATGAGGTGGTTATTTTAGGAGTTGTTGGTGTTTTGGTACGAGAAATAACGAATAGAATTTAAATCTTTGTTGTAACTTTTTTATAAAACATGCATCTTAATAGTAAAGATATGATGTTATGAGAAAATTTATTTTATTGTGTTTTGCAGTGATGTTGGTGCAATCTTGCGTGACAATTTCAACTGTTTCGAATGTGTCAACGAATGCGTCAAGATATTTGAGTATTGATGGAATTTATAAAACAGAAGGAACAACATATTCAGCAACAAAAGTGATTAGACGAAATAATAATCAAATCGTTTTGGACTTTACACAAATGCAAGGAGAAGTTTATTATTTCTTGAAAACAAATCAAGATATAGAACTTGAATTAGATTATGAAGTGAAACAAAAAAATGGTTTAATGGATTTTTCGATTGTAGATTATACAGGAAAAGAATTAACTCAAATAGGTAGTGCTTCGAAAGGAAAAATGAATAAAAAAGAATCTATTCATTTAGAATCTTATAAAAGTTATAGAATCAATTTTAAAGGAGATGATTTTAAAGGAAAAGTATCTGTTCAGTTAAATAATAAATAAATAAGGTCGAGTTTTACTCGACCTTATTTATTTTATTGAAATGCTCCAATTGTAGGAGTTGTTCCTCGAGGTTGTCCGTTATAATCTAACGGATATTGTTGCGCAAAAGATATTTTTCCTTTCCCTTTAGCAGGTGATTCATTTTTCACAGCTAATTTATTTGCGAAATAATTTGTATTCTCAAACATCGGATCTAACGTAATACTTGCCAAGAAATTTGGCGCAGTTGTCACATTTAATACTGAAGTATCCGCATTGTGAATAACATTGGTGTCAAATAAATAATTGAAAGCCGCACCATCTTTTTTATCCAATAAAATAGCATTTGGCGTGCGTTCATTATATATAATACAATTTCCGAACGTTGCTTTTGTCAAAGCCGAAACATTTTTATCATTGTTTTCGTTACTCAAGAAAAGCGAATAAGCTGGACCAGCACTTGTCGCAAAATTGTAATAATTGGCAAAAGTAGAATGATAAAATTCGTACGAACCACCATATTCTATTGCTAAAGTTGCCAAATTACTATTATTCATCACCAAGTTGTAACCTGTAATTGTAGCGTTTGTTGCTAAAATTCCATACGATTGATTATTAACAATTTTAGCATTACTAATATCTAATTTCGAATTATTTACGTGTAAACCAGTATCTGCACCAATAATTTTTGCATAATTGATTTTTGATGTACTATTTGGAGCTAGTTCGATTTTGTTCCATTGATCAGGAATCGAATCGTATTTATTATCATGACGAGCTGAACGAAATTTCACTTCTTCATTCAAAGCTCCATTTACAGTAAGTTTTGCATTGTTTCCAACTGTTAAACTTGCTCCTTTTTTGAAATAAACTTTTGCACCTTTATCAATTGTTAAATCACTTGTAATAGTTAAATTTCCGTCAATTACTTGGGCTTCGTCCATATTCCAATTTGCAGAAGAAATTGTAGCATCTTTTGTATGAATTTTAGCTTTTTCTATCCAAGAAAGTAACTTGATTTTTTTAGAAGAATTGGTTGTTTTAAAGTTAATTTCGTCATCGTAAAGTGGATTAAGAGGCGCTTCTTGTGCATTTACTTCAACAAAAATAAATAAACTATCTTTTTTGCGAATCGGCACATTTTCGAAACTTGTTCCTGCTTTTCCGTCTACATTTATATTGAAAAATGAATTATTTCCACGTGTCAAATATATTTTTGGAATTACGCGATCATCATTCTCAGGATTATAAATTTTAAGAAGATAAGTTTCAGATTTAGAAAAATTATATACGGTATCTACGGAAACGGTATCTTTGCTAAAACGCAATTCAGAACTAATTGGATCATAGTCAAAATCATCGCGACAAGATTGAAAACCAATCAAAGAAGCAATACCAAGTCCGGCGATTAATGTTTTTACGTTCATAAAATTATGATTCATTATATAAGTTTAAACAGCAAATAATAGGTTTTATTGTAGATGGACAAAGATAAAAAATAGATTTTTATGAATAGATTCACCAAAAATATTTGTACGAATTACTAAAATGTTTATATTTGCACCACGAAAAATGTGTACAAGAAGTGCAGGTTTAATTTTAAGAAGCCCATTACACTCGAAATTAAATTTGCTTAATGTATTGTTTTAAATGTTTTTTCAATAAAATTGATTGTAACATTCTGTAAATAATATTATCTTTGCACTCCAATAAAGTTAACAAAGAAGATTAAAAAAATGAAAAAAGATATCCACCCAACAAATTACCGTTTGGTAGCATTCAAAGATATGTCTAACGAAGATGTGTTCATCACAAAATCTTGTGCTGATACTAAAGATACATTAGTTGTTGACGGAGTAGAGTACCCATTAATCAAAATGGAGATTTCTTCTACATCTCACCCATTTTACACAGGTAAAACTAAATTGGTTGATACTGCAGGACGTATCGACAAATTCAGAAGCAAATACGCTAAAAAAGGATAAGAATAGGCAACTATTTGCAATCTTTAAAATATATCAAAAACCTACAAGAATTTCTTGTAGGTTTTTTTTAGTTTAATCAGGTTTTAATTATAAATTTGTAACGTTATATTAACACAAAAAATAGTTAACTCACATGTCTTTATTCGACAATACACAGTTTGCTTTCGAATCGAAATCAGATAAAGATTTAAAGAAAGCGTATTACTTATACAAGTTAATCGGAAGCCCCGCATTGACAAGTTTTGGAACTAAGTTTTTTAATTTACCATTTGCGGTAGATATCCCATTCGTAAAACCTGTAATTCGTGAAACAATCTACAAACAATTTGTAGGAGGAGAAACGGCAGAACAAGGTGTGGTTGTCGCAAATGAATTATTTAAATATCACGTAAGTTCTATTTTAGATTATTCTATCGAAGGATTAACAGAAGAAAAACAATTTGACGAAGTTCGTGACGTTATGTTACACTTGGTTGATTTAGCAAAATCTAATCAATCAATTCCATTTGTAGTATTTAAACCAACTGCATTTGGTCGAATCGAATTATTTGAAAAAGTAGGGAAGAAACAAACGTTAACTGCAGAAGAAGAAAAATCTTGGGCTAATATTCGTCAACGTTTCGAGGCAGTATGTCAAAAAGGATATGATTTGGATGTTAATATCATGGTAGATGCAGAAGAAACTTGGATGCAAGGTTCTGCAGATGATTTGACTGACGAAATGATGGTGAAATATAACACAAAACGTGCATTAGTTTGGAATACGTTGCAAATGTATCGTCATGATCGTTTGGCTTATTTGAAAGAAATGCATGCAAAAGCAGAGCGCGAAGGATATTTCTTAGGATTCAAAATTGTGCGTGGAGCATATATGGAGAAAGAGCGTGCACGTGCGCAAGCCGAAGGTTATCCATCTCCAATTCAACCAAACAAAGAAGCTTCGGATAGAGATTATAATCTAGCGTTAGAATTTATTGCTTCTCATCACGAGCGTTTTGGTTTATTCGCAGGTTCGCACAACGAAGAAAGTTGCGAATTGTTAATCAAATTGATGAACGAAAACGGAATTGAGAAAAATAATCCAAATTTCTGGTTTGGACAATTATTTGGAATGAGTGATAATATTTCATTCAACTTGGCGCATTTAGGATACAATATTGCAAAATATTTACCTTACGGGCCAATCAAAGAAGTAATGCCTTACTTGGTTCGTCGAGCACAAGAAAACACTTCTGTTGCAGGACAAACAGGACGCGAATTGATGCTGATTGAAAAAGAATTAGAGCGTCGTAAAAAATCGAAATAATCGTATTTTATATAAAGCAAAAATCCACTCAATTTGAGTGGATTTTTTGATTAATTATTATTTTTCTTGATTTTAATCTTGCCTTTATGTTCGTGATACATCATACAAGTTGCTTTATTTTCTAACTCTTTGCATGTTTTTTCGAAATCATAAATAACACTTACTGTTTCACCTTCTTTTTTGTCCGAAAGCATTTCATTATTACAAACCAAATAATCCTCTTTATCATCAACACGAATGTAAGTTCCTGTACAATCTCTCACAATTGTTCCTGTAAATAATCGATCGTGTTTGATATTTGTACTACAAGAAGATAGGGCTAAGGTAAAGAGAGTAGTTAATGTGAAAAGTAGTTTCATATTTTAATAAATTAATAATCATAAATATAAAGTTTTTTATAGAGTAAATAAACAGAGCTTAACTATTTTAAAAACTTTTTTCATTAAAATTTAGAATAACCAACATCATCGAATCTTGTAAAGAAGTCACTTGATGAATAACTTTTGGAGGAAGAATATATTCGTCAAATTCTTTTAGATTGACAATCTCAATTTTCGAGTCAATTTCTATTTCACCTTTCAACATCAAAATTTTTGCATTTACAGGTAATTGATGATCGATTAATTTCAAACTTTTTTTTAGTCCAAAAGCAACAACACGCGTATCATCATTTCTGAAAATGATTTTTATAATTGGTTTTTCCGATTCCGAAATCTGATCTAAAATGGCATGTAACATAATGATAGTTTTTGAATTCTCTTAAAATTAGTATTAATTCTTCAAACTATCTGAAAATGAAATATTAATAATTTGTGAAATTTTAAGCAATTGTAATCTTCATTCTTAACACAAAAAAATGTTTAACTTGCGTTTTTAATCATATAAAATGACAACGAATTATTTTGCCGAAATTATTTTACCACTTTCATTAAATGGAACATTTACATACCATCTTTCTGAAATTGATTTACAGCAAATTAAAGTTGGTCAGCGTGTTTCCGTGCCTTTCGGAACGCAAAAATTATATACAGGAATTGTACATTCTATTCATCAAAATGCGCCAGAATTATACAAAACAAAGGCGATTCATGCTTTTTTGGATGATGAACCTTTGGTGACGCAAACGCAAATTAATTTTTGGGAATGGATGGCGAATTATTATATGTGTTCACTGGGCGATGTTTTTCGAAATGCTTTTCCTTCTGCATTAAAATTAGAATCTCAAACTTTTGTTCGATTAATTAATCCAAATTATGAAACAATTGAAGAGCTAAATGATTATGAATTCTTAGTTTTTGAAGCGTTGAAATTGCGTGAAATCATTTCAGTTGAAGAAGCAGCTTTAATTGTAGACGAGAAATCAGCAATTCCAACACTTAAATTATTAATTGATAAAGGAATTATTCGGTTAGATGAAAAACTGAACGAAAAATATACGCCAAAAATTGATAATTATGTCCGATTACATCCAGATTTAAAAGGAAATGAAACTGCCTTTATCGAGATTTTAAATCAATTAAATAAAGCACCAAAACAGCGCGAAACCTTGTTGCAATTGATTACGTTAGAAACGCAATCACAAGAAAAACCGCTAAAAGTTGCAGATTTTATAAAACAAGGTGCGACAAATGCTGTACTTAAATCTTTAGCAGAAAAAGGAGCAGTTGAAATTTATCAACATCAAACTTCTCGTGTAGATGAAGATGAGAAAGAAGTTGCTGAAATTGCTGAATTGACCTTGAAACAAACTGAAGCTTTGAATCTAATTAAAGAAGATTTTAAAGATAAATCGACTGTTTTGTTACATGGCGTAACGTCAAGCGGAAAGACAGAAATTTATCTAAAATTGATGGAGCAAGTAATTGCGAAAGGAAATAAAGTGTTGTACTTATTACCAGAAATTTCTGTGACAACGCAAATTGTTCATCGAATCAAAAAACATTTTGGAGAAAGAGTAGGAGTTTATCATTCGAAATTCAATCAAAATGAACGTGTAGAATTGTGGCAGAAAACCTTGAATGGCGATTTTGATATTATCATTGGTCCACGAACAGCGTTGTATTTGCCTTTTGATAATTTGGGAATGATTATCGTGGATGAAGAGCACGAATCTTCTTATAAACAAATGGATGTAAAACCATTTTTTCATGCGCGCGATATGGCGATGTTGCTTGGAGGAATGATGAATGCGAAGGTTTTGTTAGGTTCAGCGACACCTTCGGCTGAAAGTTATTATAATGCGAAAAATAAAAAATATGGTTATGTCGAATTAACTGAACGTTTTGGGAGTATAAAATTACCCGAAATTAATTTGATTGACCTCAAAAAAGCGCAAAAGGAAAAAGAAATTACAGAAGATATTTCGCATACACTTCGTGATGAAATTTTCAATCAATTGCATCAAAAAAAGCAAGTCATTTTATTTCAGAATCGTCGTGGATATGCGCCAATTATGGAATGTAATACGTGCGGTCATACGCCTGAATGTCCAAATTGCGATGTCAGTTTAACGTATCATAAATTCTCTAATCAACTCAAATGTCATTATTGTGGTTATGCGCAAGCGAAACCTTTGCGTTGTCCAAGTTGTGGTTCGCACGAATTGAATACAAAAGGTTTGGGAACGGAGCAGATAGAACAGCAAGTTCAAACAATTTTTCCTGAAGCAAAAGTTCGAAGAATGGATGTCGATTCGATGCGAGGGAAATTTGCGTACGAAAAATTGATCGAAGATTTTGAGAACAAAGAAATTGATATTTTAATTGGAACGCAAATGATTACAAAAGGTTTTGATTTTGGAAATGTTAATTTTGTTGGTGTTATTCGAGCAGATTCTTTGTTAAATTTTCCTGATTTTAGAGCGCACGAAAAAGCGTTTCAATTGTTAACGCAAGTTTCTGGTCGTGCAGGTCGTCGTCAAGAACAAGGAAAAGTATTGATTCAATCTTTTCAGACAGAACATCAGATTTTGCAAAATGTCACAACCTACAGTTATGCACCAACGATGAAAGATATTTTGTATGAGCGAAAAGAATTCTTGTATCCTCCTTATTCACGGTTAATCAAGTTGCGTTTCAAGCATAAAAATAAAGAGCGTTTGGATAAAACGGCGGCTCAATTAGTCGTTTTGCTTAAACCAAGTTTTGATGCAAAATGTTTACTTGGTCCAGAAACGCCTTCGATTGGAAGAATCAATAATTTGTATATTACAGATGTGATGATTAAAATTAGACCAAATCAATCACCTCAAAAAGTAAAAGATTTAATTCAAGCAAAAATAGATCAATTGCATACAATTGCAGCTTTTCGTTCGGTACGAATTGATGTTGATGTTGATCCAGTTTAAAATAAAAACCTCCCAAAAGTTAACTTTTGGGAGGTTTTCTTGTTAAGATTCTAAACTTCTTAAATATTGTTGTTGTAAAGATCGTCGTCTGCCTTTCATAAATAAGAAAAGGTTTAGCATCAACATTATTCCTAAATAAATGGCGAAACCACCAATTTTTGTACTTAATTTTACAATTAAATCTTCGGTTGTAGCGATAGAAGTCATGTAAACAATTAGCATGGCGAAACCGATATTCAAAAGATAAAAACCAATTTTGAACAATGAATTTGTTGCGCTTGCAATATCTTCTTTTTGATGAAAAATATCGTACATAAATATTTTTCCATTTTTGAATAAAACGTTAGAAACTGCGATTGTCATTAATATTGCCACTGGTAAGTAAACCAAATATGCAATTAGATTGTAATTTGTCATAATTTGCTGTGTTTAAGTGTTTATTTTTTTGCTTTTTCTTGCAATATAAATAATTGATAAATTAATAAAATGTAATATTCCGAGGATTAATAATATAAATCCAATTTTGTAGGACAATGAAGAAAACATGATGGTAATGGAGTCAACTTGTTCCCAGTTTTGTAAACTTATTGCCGAAAAACCTAAATTGACCAAATAGTATCCAATCAATAAAAGATTATTAATCGATTGACAAACAGAATGATTATCGATTAAGTTTGTCAAGTACACAAAACCAATTTTATACACTTTCCAACCAATAAAAATGGTGATGTAGAAAGTAATAATCAGATAAATGATATACGAAATAATATTATACATATTGAATTTTCAATAATTTTTGAAATTTGTGATTCAAAAAAATACGAATTGATTATTTCATCAAATTCGTGATTTTTCCTACCAACCAATGCTCATCAGATTTGATGGCAAGGTCCATTATATTATTGATTTTTGTTGAAACAGAAGATAAATCTTGTAATAATTTAGCAAATTCTTTTGCGTCATCAGATTGATCATCAATATTTTTTAATGTATCTAAAAAATCAATTACTGGCTCTATTTCACGCTTTCTGCGTTCCTTTGTAATTTGTTTGAATAAATACCAAACATCTTTATCGGCAACAAAATATTCTTTACGTTCTCCTTTTATTAGCTCTTTTCGTATAATTCCCCAATCCATCAACGCTCTCAAGTTCATATTTGCATTTCCTCTCGAAATCTGTAATTCTTCCATAATTTGATCAGTTGAAATCGGTTCACTATAAGTTAATAATAATGCATGAACTTGTGCCATAGTACGATTTATTCCCCAGTTAACAGCGAAAGTTCCCCAAGTTTGAACAAATTTTTCTTTTGATTCTTCTAATTTCATTGCAATTATTATTTACACAAATATATATAAATTTCTATACTTTCAAAAATTATTGAAAATTAATTTTGAAAAATATTTTAGCGCTATTTATAAGATAAATCTTAAACTTGCTTGTAACATTTTTCTTATAATTTCGACTTATCTGTTATCTTTATTGAAATTTACAACAATCTATGATATCTATTCGAGATTTAAATAAATCCTACATAATGGGAAAAAACAAACTTCACGTACTCAAAGGAATTAACCTTGAGATTACGGAAGGCGAATTTGTTGCGATTATGGGATCTTCGGGTTCGGGGAAATCAACTTTATTGAATATCATTGGAATGTTGGACGAGCATGATACAGGTATTTATGAATTGGACGGTGTTAGAATTGAGAAGTTAAACGAAACTAAAGCGGCTAATTATCGAAACAAATTTTTAGGATTTATTTTTCAATCTTATAATTTAATTAGTTTCAAAAATGTATTAGAAAATGTAGCGTTACCGTTGTATTATCAAAAAGTAAAACGATCGGATCGAAATAAAATAGCGCTTAGTTATCTGGAAAGAGTGGGGTTGGAGCCTTGGGCTACTCATATGCCAAATGAACTTTCGGGTGGACAAAAACAACGTGTTGCAATTGCGCGTGCATTGGCTGCAAAACCAAAATTGTTATTGGCGGATGAGCCTACAGGAGCGCTGGATACAAAGACTTCGCAAGAAGTAATGCACCTGATTCAAGAAATTAATGACGAAGGTAAAACAATTGTAATGGTGACGCATGAAGATGATATTGCAAATATGTGTAAACGTATTGTTCGTCTTAAAGATGGTGTAATTGTAAGTGACGAAAAAGTAGAACAAGTAAGAGTTTAATGATTTTCGAATCTCAAACTTCGTAAATCATAAATCAAAGAATCTTAAATATAAAATATGTTTGATACAGACCGTTGGAGCGAAATATGGTCGTCCATTGCAAGTAATAAATTGCGTACAGCATTGTCGGGTTTGACAATCGCTTTGGCGCTTTTTGTGTTTATTACATTGTATGGATTGGGAAATGGTTTGCAGAACGGGTTTCAACAAGAATTTTTCAAAGCAAATTCATTAAATATTACCGTTAACGGAGGTACAACAACAGAACCTTACAATGGTTTCAAACAAGGACGTACAATTGAATTGGATGTAAAAGATTTTGATTTTATTAAACATTCTTTTCCAGATGAAATAAAATCGATTGTAAGTACAATTTCGAAAAGTGATACGATTAGAAATGAAGCTAATTCAGGAAGTTATTCAATTACTGGAGTTTATCCAGAATATGAATCAATGATTAATGAAAATGTAACGCTTGGTCGATTTATCAATAAAAAAGATATGGAGAATCAGTCCAAATCAATTGTTATTGGACGATTGGTTGCGCAAGATTTTTTTCCAAATCAGATTGCGATTGGTAAGTATTTGCAATTAGGTTCAAGTATGTATCAAGTGGTTGGTGTTTTCGAAAGTAAAGATGGTGGTGATAATGCCGAGCGTGCTTTGTATGCACCTTTTACAACGTTTAGAACGATTTATGCTACAGATAAAGTATCATCGATTATTGTAACACCAAAAGATGGAATGGCTTTGGCTGACATTTCTAAACTTGCAAATGCAATTGAATATAATATAAAAGGTCGACATAATGTTGCACCTTCTGATTATGGTGGAATTTGGGTGCGAAATGCGGCTGATGCAATGGAAGATACCAATCAATTTTTCTTGATTCTGACAATTATTGTATTTGTAATTGGTGGAGGAAGTTTGATTGCAGGAATCGTAAGTATCGGAAATATTATGGTGTTTAGTGTAAAAGAGCGTACCAAAGAAATTGGTATTCGAAAAGCTTTAGGCGCAACACCAGCCAATGTTTTGGGACTGATTTTACAAGAAGCAATTATGATTACAATTATTTTCGGAGCAATAGGAATTGCTTTAGCGGCACTTGTTGTAGAAAATATTGGAGATAGCTTAGAAGAATATTTTATTTATAATCCAGGTGTAGAAACTAATTCGTTGGTAATGGCTTGTATTATTTTATTTGTTGCAGGAACAGTTTCTGGATTAATTCCAGCTTTGAATGCAGCACGTATTAAACCTATTGATGCTTTAAGAGACGAATAATGAACTTTATAAAATTTGTTTTTGATCCAGATGCTTGGAGCGAAGTCTACGCGGCGATTCGCAAAAATAAATTGCGCACTATTTTAACAATGATTGGTGTTGCATGGGGAATGTTCTTATTTGTATTATTGTTAGGAGTTACACGTGGTTTGCAAAATGGTTTTGACCGTAATTTGGCAAATGCTGCAACCAATTCATTATTTGTTTGGGGAGGAACGACATCGATGCCATATCAAGGATTTCAAAAAGGTCGCACAATTGAATTGAAAATGAGTGATGTTCGTCAAATTCAGGCTCGTTTTCCTCAAATTTCGTTGTTAGCTCCTCGAAACTCGAAACCAAATTCAATATTAACTTACGGAACAAAATATAATTTTTACACGGTTAATGGAGATTACCCAGACCAAAACCGAATGTTTGGGAAAGATATTATTCAAGGTCGTTTTATCAATGAAGATGATATCAAAACTGAATCGAAAGTTTGTGTAATTGGAATTGAAGTTGCCGAACAATTTTTTGGTGATAAACCGAAACCTTTAGGGAAAGAAATCAGAATTAGCGATAGTTATTATACAATTGTCGGCGTTTACGACACACCTTCTTCGCCTGTAGAGAGTAAAGATCAAGTGTTTATTCCGTTTACAACATTTCAAAAAATATACAATCAAGGAGAAACGATTCAATATTTAAGTTTGAGTTTACCTAATAATTATGATATTGTAGCATTCGAAAAAGAATTAAAAACATATCTGAAACAAATTAAAAATATTTCGCCAGATGACGACCAGGGAATTGGTGGTTTTAATTTAGGTGAAATGCTTGGAAAGATTATGAAATTCGTAAAAGGAATGCAGTTCCTAGCGATTGTTGTAGGAGGAATGACATTATTTTCCGGGGTTATTGCGATTGCAAGTATTTTATTGATTACAGTTTCAGAACGAACAAAAGAATTTGGAATTCGAAGAGCATTAGGTGCAATTCCTGCTCAAATTCGAGGACAAATTTTGTTAGAATCAGTAGTTTTAACATTAATTGCAGGTTTAGGCGGAATTATTTTTGCAGCACTTTTACTAATGGTTCTCAACGAAATTATCATTCCATCAAATAAAAACATACCTTTATATAATGCGTCAATCGATTTGTTTACACTTTTTACAGCTTTAGCAGTGATGGTGATTATGGCAACTTTAGCGGGATTGATTCCTGCTCAACGTGCAATTCAAATCAAACCTATTGATGCTTTGAGAGATGAATAACTAAAACTTAACAGATATAGAAGAATGAAAAAATTTCTAAAGATTTTGATGATTGTCGTTTTTATCGGTGCTGTAATCGGTGTGATTGCATATTTCGGTAAAAAGAATAGCCAAGACAATGAAGTTTATGAAACGACAACGCCTTTTATGGGAAATATAGAGGTGAAAGCTGTTGCAACTGGTGAATTAAAACCGTTGGAAACAATTGAAATTAAGCCAAATATTTCGGGTGTTATAAAATCGATTAATGTTGCTGAAGGACAATATGTAGAGCGTGGTCAGTTGATTTGTGAACTGAAAGTTGTTCCAAATGTTCAGTCGTTAAATGCAGCTCGTCAGTCTATTCAAGCGGCTCAAATTACGGTCGATCAAGAACGTCGTAATTTCAATCGAACATCAACTTTATATAATCAAGGTGTTTTGCCTCGTGCAGATTATGACAATGCAAATGCGACATATAAGTCAGCTCAACAACAATTAAAAGCTGCCGAAAACGATTACAAAGTTGCGCAAACAGGTATTGCTCCCGGTTTGGAAGCTTATGCAACAACACGTATTACAGCAACTACTTCGGGAATGATTTTAGATATTCCTGTTGAGGTTGGGAATATGGTGCAAGAGATTAATAATTTCTCTACAGGTACTACTATTGCTACGATGGCTGATGTTAAGAAAATGATTTTCCAAGGAAAAGTTGACGAAGCTGAGGTTGGTAAATTAAAAGAAGGAATGAAAATTAATGTATCGATTGGTGCAATTCCGAACAAAACTTTTACAGCGATTCTTGATTTTATTTCGCCTCAAGGAGTTGCAACGAATGGAGTAGTTCAGTTCGAGATTAAAGCACCAGTTCAATTAGATTCAGATAACTTTATTCGTGCGGGATATTCTGCAAATGCTGAGGTTGTAACGCAGGAAGCAAAAAATGTATTGTTGGTAAAATCAGCGCATGTTCGTTACGACGAAAACCAAAAACCATATGTTGAGATTCTTACTTCTGGTAAAGGACAAGATGCAAAATACGAAAAGAAATACATCACTCTTGGAATTACAGACGGAGTGAATGTTCAAGTAAAATCTGGCTTGAAAAAAACAGATAAAATCAAAATTTGGAATACCGATTTAGAAAAAGACAGAAACGATAACGGTCCACATTAATAAGATAAAAAAGGAGAACTAAATGTTCTCCTTTTGTATTTCTTTTATCTATCATTCGAGCTTCTCTATATTAATTGTAATAAAAACCTATCATTCTGAATGTAGATTCAGCGCAATGAAGAATCTGTATATTACACCATATTATACCCAGTTTATCCTGCTGAACTTGTTTCAGCATCTCATCACGTGAAGAGGTATAAGGATTATAAAGAATAAGCTCACTTTATTAAAGAGTTTTCTATGAAAGCTTAATTATGATGTCATATTAAACTCGTTTCAACATTACATCTATACAATATATTAACTATATTAAATAAATCATTGTCGCTTCGCAACAATTCTCCCTAGTCGATAACTACAAAGTATCCACTGCTGTTTTGCTTAATTTAGCAAACCATCACCTTCTAATCATTTCATTGCTGTAAAAATTATATAATATTTAGTCCTGCTGAACTCGTTTCGGCATCGCATTCTAAATAATGTAAAAGAAAAATTTTATTTATAATCATGATATCTTCCTTAGGTAAATCCAAAATTGTAACTCGTAAACCCTCCTTTTTCTCAATAAAAATGTCAATCAAAACTACAAATCTTCTCCAATTTTTCATTTTTCACTGATTGTTTTTCTCTATTTCGTCTACCGTTTAGCGTAAACCGTCAAACATTTCAAAAAATATTTCCCGTCATACCAATAACTTAAGAACAGAATGTAAAATAAATGTAAATTATGTTTGGAAAAACGAATAATACAGGCGTATATTTGCAACCTCAATACGAAAGACGAGTAGTATTGAAATTGACATAGGTACTTATATAATGATGAAATTTATTTAAAAATAAATTTGCGAGTTTAGAAATAAGTTTTACCTTTGCAAACTGATTCCGAAAGGAGTTTGAAAGTAAAAGTAAAAGTAAATTTGACTTATTAAAATAAAAACTTTAAAAAATTTTGAAATAAAATTTGTTAGTTAAAAAATAAGTATTAC